>CALFKA010000230.1 GCA_937880545.1 uncultured Clostridia bacterium
CTACACGACGCTCTTCCGATCTGTTAAATACTATTTATTCACTTAATTGGGTATACGAATTAAGACCGTGTTCGGCATTTATCAAATTTCAAATTTTAACAAATCTACTATCACCTTCTTCAAGGAAATCAGTAAAACGAGACTGTCACAGACATTCTGATATAAGGAGGAATGTATGCAAATCGACAAATTTAATCCGCTTGAAGATGAAATGATTCAGGTCATGGACGAAAAGGGAGAGATCATCAATCCGGAGCTGATGCCGGAACTGACAGAGGAAGAAATGCTCCATTTGTACCATACCATGCGGAAAGCACGTACCATCGACTCCGTTGCGCTCTCCCTGCAGCGCCAGGGACGCATGCTGACGTATGCTTCCAATCTAGGACAAGAAGGTGCTCAGGTGGGTTCGGGCTATGCACTGAAGGAAACCGACTGGGCGGTGCCCGCTTTTCGCGAGTTGGGCATGTGGCTGATCAAAGGCTGGCCGGTAGAGAAAATTCTTCAGTACTGGTATGGAAGCGAATGGGGAAGTCACATGGGTAAAGAACTACGTCTACTGCCTATCTCTGTTCCCATCTCGTCACACTTTCAGCACGCGGCCGGCATTGCGCTCGCCAGCAAGTTGAGAGGAGAAAAAGATGTGACGATTGCCTACACCGGCGACGGGGGCACATCCCAGGGCGACTTCCATGAAGCGCTCAACTTCGCCGCTGTCTTCAAGACACCCAATGTCTTTTTCATTCAAAACAACCAGTTTGCGATCTCCGTGCCGCGGAGTAAACAGACCGCCTCAAAAAACCTGGCCATGAAAGCCATCGCCTATGGCATGCCCGGGATCCATGTAGACGGCAACGACATTTTCGCCGTTCTGGCAGTGACCCGTGCGGCGGTAGAGTATGCGCGTGAAAACGGACCTGTGCTGATCGAAGCACATACGTACCGTATGGGAGCACACACGACATCCGATGACCCGACGAAGTACCGCACCGATTCTGATGTCAATCCTTGGAAAGCAAAAGATCCCGTCCTCCGGCTGGAGAACTACCTGATGAAGAAGGGTGTCCTGACAGAGGAAGATATCCATGCGCTGACAGAACCTCTAGAAAAAGAAGTGATGGATGCCTACAAGTCTATCGAGTTTTCCTCCGACACGAAAGTCGAAGAGATCTTTGCCTATCACTATGAGGAAATGACACCTCAACTACAGGATCAGCTGGATGAATATCAAGCTTTTCTGAAAGGAGCAGAGTCTGATGTCTAATTCAATCAATATTGTACAGGCCGTGCAGCAAGCCCTGCAAAACGAGATGACTCTGGATCCCACAGTCGTTGCCTATGGAGAAGACGTGGGCGCTGTCGGCGGTGTGTTTCGCGCGACAGTCGGCCTGCAAAAAGAATTTGGAGAAAACCGGGTCTTTGACACACCTCTTTCAGAGTCTGCCATCGTCGGCACGGCTGTAGGAATGGCGATCAATGGCTTCAAGCCCGTGGTGGAGATGCAGTTTATGGGATTCATCTATCCCGCAGTGAACCAGATGGTAAGCCATGTAGCACGCTTTAGAAATCGCACTCGCGGAGAGAGACACCTCCCGATGGTTATCCGCGCCCCTTATGGCGGAGGCATACGAGCTCTGGAGCATCACTCGGAGTCCACCGAAGCGATGTTTGCTCATATCCCGGGACTGAAAGTTGTGATTCCCTCCACCCCTTACGATGCGAAAGGCCTTCTGATCGCCGCTATCCGAGACCCCGATCCGGTGCTCTTTCTTGAACCGAAGCGGATCTACCGCGCCTTCCGTCAGGAGGTTCCCGAAGAAGCATATGCCCTGCCGATCGGAAAAGCCAAGATCCTTAAAGAAGGCAGTGACGTCACCGTTGTCACTTGGGGTGCCATGGTTCCCGATGTGCAAAAGGCTGTCGCCGGCATCGACGATATCTCGGTAGAGATCATCGACTTGCGCACCATCAGCCCCATGGATCGAGAAACCATCGTAGAATCCGTGGAAAAGACGGGGCGCATCCTCATCGTCCATGAGGCGGCTAAGAGCTTTGGCGCCGGTGCGGAAATCATCGCTGTCGTCAATGAAAAAGCGTTCCTCTCTCTGGAAGCACCTCCCATGAGACTGACGGGCTTTGACACGACATTTCCACTGCCGCGAGGAGAAGAGCATTATATCCCTTCTCCCGCACGCATTGAGCATAAAATCCGCGAACTCGCAGCTTACTAGGAGGCTGGAACATGTTTGAATATAAATTCCCGGATATCGGCGAAGGGATCAACGAAGGAACCCTCATTAAATGGCTTGTAAAAGAAGGGGAAGAAGTCAAAGAGGGACAGGACCTCGCCGAAGTAGAAACAGATAAAATGACCACTAATATCCCCTCTGCCGCCACCGGCGTCGTCCACAAACTCCATGTCGAAGAGTATGGCACGCTGGAAGTCGGAAAGGTCTTCATCACGATCGATGACCAATCTGAAACATCGGAACCGGCATCGGAAAAGCCCGAGACTCCTAAGATAGAAGACGTAGACCCCGATGAAAAAGCGGGTGTCGTGGGAGAACTGGTTTCTAGCCGTGACGAGCTTCCTCCTTCCGATGAAGGACGTGTCGTACAGAAGAAAGAACCCCCAAAGAAAAAGGTATTGGCAACGCCTGTTGCCAGAAAGATGGCCAAAGACCTAGAGGTCGATATTTCGCAAATCGAGGGAACCGGTCCCGGTGGGCGCGTTTTAAAAGAAGACATCCAGAAGTTTGCCGATCGTAAAGAAGAGCCCAAAGAGGAAACTGTCGACGTCTCTTCTACGCCGGCTGCGTTTGTGAAAGCCACCGTGCACACGCCGGAGGAGCGCAGGGAACCCCTGACGCGGATCCGAAAGACGATCGTGCAGAGAATGATTGAGTCCAAACAAAACCTTGTGCACACCACCATGATCGAAGAAATTGAAGTTTCGAACTTGGTTTCCTTCCGAGAAAGAATGAAGAAGCAGGTCGGAGAAGATGTCAAACTGACCTACCTCCCGTTCATCATGAAAGCGCTTGTGTTGGCGCTGAAGGAATTCCCCGTATTCAACAGCGTATTGGATGAAGCAAGTGACGAGATCTCTTATAAACTCAATTACAATATCGGCATCGCCACAGATACTGACAGAGGTCTGGTTGTGCCCGTTGTCTTTGATGTCGACCGAAAGAGTATCATCGACCTGGCACACGGCATAGAAGAAGTAGCGAATCTCGCCAGAGACAATAAGCTCACCTTAGAGCACCTCAGGGGAGGTACCTTTAGTATCACGAACTACGGAGCTATCGGCGGAAGCTTCGGCACCCCGATCATCAATTATCCTGAGTCTGCCATTCTCGGCATCGGAAGAATTCAACAAAAACCCATCGTTAAAGACGGAAAGATCACCATCGGTCAGATGCTGCCACTGAGTCTTTCCATTGACCACCGCATCATTGATGGCGCAAGCGGCGTTCGCTTTATCCGCTTGATAGAAGAAGCACTGCAGGATCCTGAACTGCTGCTTCTAAGGAGCTGAGAAAATGTATGATCTGATTATTCTCGGCGCCGGCCCCGGCGGGTATGTCGCCGCCGCAAGAGCAGGAAAAGCAGGGCTGAAAACACTGGTGATCGAGAAGGAGGAGCTGGGCGGCATCTGCCTGAATAAAGGGTGCATTCCCGCCAAGGCTCTACTCTCTTCTGCCAAACGACTCCTGGAAGTGAAAGACGCCAAGACCCATGGTATCCACATTGAGGGGGAAGTATCCTTCAACTGGAAGGATATGCAGGAGAGAAAAGACAAACTCGTCTCACGCCTCAACAAAGGCATTGAGTCCCTGTTCAAAAAACATGGCGTCGAGTGGAAACAGGGAGAAGGGGTTGTCGTGAGTCCGACGGAAGTAAAAGTCGGATCCGAAGCCTTCCAGACAAAACACCTGATTCTCGCGACAGGAGCAAAGCCACTGCGTCCGGATATCCCGGGGCTCTCCTCTCTCTATGAAGAAGGCACGGCATTGAGCTCTACCGAGATTCTGTTTATTGAAGAAATTCCCAAGAACCTCCTGATAGCCGGTGACAATGTCTTTGCCGTGGAGTATGCTTCTCTCTTCTCCACTTTAGGCGCACAGGTGACCCTACTTGCGCCCGCAGAAAGAATTCTGCCCTACATGGATGCCGAGCTCTCCGAGTTTCTCAAAAGAGAACTCGGTCGCCAGAAGATTAAGATCGTTACAGCGGCTCAAATCTCTCGATTCGATGGCAAGGAAGCTTTCTACCGGGCAGGAGAAGAAGAAAACAGCGTCTCTTTCGATACGGTGCTGATCTCTCTGGGCTCTGCCCCCAACTTGAAGGGGCTGGAGGCGCTCGACCTCAAGACGGATGAAAACGGTTTCGTTGAAACTGATGAATTTCTGCGTACATCCATCGAAGGCGTCTATGCCATCGGAGATCTCATCGGCAAGTATCCGCTTGCCCATGTGGCGTCTGCAGAAGGAATCGTCGCCGTATCTGATATCCTTGGCGTCGCCCGTCCGATGCGCTATGACAAACTTCCCATGGCTGTGTACTCCATGCCGGAGGTAGCCTCCGTAGGTCTCAGAGAAGAAAAAGCCAGAACTCTCTACGGCGATGTCCTGATCAGCAAGTACTTTATGAGCGCCAATGGAAAAGCGCTGGCAGAGGGCGACAGCAAGGGGTTTGTTAAGATTCTTTCGATTCCTCCCTACAACGAAGTGGTCGGCATGCACATTGCGGGTAATAAAGCCACAGACCTGATCGCAGAAGGAGTATTGGCGCTTCAGCTCGAAGCCACGCTTCACGACCTAGCAGCCGCTGTGCACGCCCATCCCACCCCTTCAGAGATTCTGATGGAAGCTGCCGGAGTATCCCTTTAGATAAAAACTCATTTCCCTTATAAAGACCGACAAATGGACTGCTTGCAAGTGTTGCGGGCAGTTCATTTGTCTGTTCACTTCTTCCGCCAACTCTGAAGCTCCAAAATATTTCCTTCCGGGTCTCTCGCATAGACAAATGTGCCTTCAAAACCCTCCGGATACTCTGCAGTGATGACCTCTCCCACTGCACTTCCTCCGTTTGAAATGACCTCCGAGAGGGTCTCTCGTACATTATCGACTTCAAAGGCAAGATGAACTATGCCCGGTCGATTGATCTCAGGGACCACACCTTCTTTCATCTGGTCATAAGAAAATATTTCCAGGGTTGGGAGGCGTTCCTCATACCCAGGAAGAACCAGGTGCTCTCCCCTAATGTGAGCACCACTCACGCCGGTCAGTTTCTCCAACCACACTCCACGCAAATCCCTCGTCTCACTGATGCTCCGACAGCGGAATACTTTCTTGTAGAAGGCGATAAGCCGCTCGGCATCTTCTGCAATGATATTTGTGTGTACATACCTGAACATCATTCTCTCCCGATCTCTTTGTAAAAGAACACTGCCGAGAAAGTTTACATAGACCACTTCCCGGCAGCGTTTTCCACATGATGGATTTATGACCTATGACTTACTCGTAGCCCTCCATTGCTTCATCGACAATCTGGGACTCAAAGATGCCATTCTCCACCAACAGTTGTTTGACAGACTTGACCACCTGAGGTGAAGAAGACAGGAAGTAGTAGGCATAGTTTCCGTACTTGTTCGCCATCCTTTTTAGGGTCTCCTGTGTCTCTTCTCTTGAGGAGAGCATGTGCAGGGTCATGTCGGGATTGCCCTTCGCCGCCGCCTCAATATCTTCTCCGAAGAGATGGTGATCACTTGAAGAGTAGACGATCTCAATCGGTCTTCCATGGCTATTGGCAAGTGAAAGTATCAGTGCTCGGAAGGGCGTGATGCCGACACCGCCGGCATAGAGCACCAAGGGGGACTTTTCATTCTTCGGTTTGAATTTGCCCCAGGGTGCTTCAATCATGACAGGGGATCCGGGTGCAAGTGACAGAAGCGCTTTCTTGAAGTCGCTGATCCCATGACCTGTTCGCGTGCCAAACAGGAGGAACTCATCCTCCGGCAGGGAGGCAATCGAAAAGAAGCGGTAGTTTCTTTCAAAATTTATCTGTCCGGGAATTCGAAGAATGATATTCTCGGCGGGTTTCCATTGGAATCCCTTGGCTGGTTTTATCTTAAAGATGTGGTAGTCTCCAAAAGGATGCTCAATCGAGATAATGGAAGCCATCTCCTGCGAGTCTTCCTTCTTGGGCTGTGTGTTGTCACTGATCATGTTGTCCTCTCTTTCAGCCGATCAAAAACGTCCGAATTACTAAATGGTTGTTTTCGGCAGAGTTAGTTGTATTTCTTTCAGATACTTGGCAGATGGAATCAGTCCAAAAAATAGCGGGGCAGCTTTCTCTCTGCTTGCTCTAAAGTCCCGGTTCCATGCCCGGAGAAATTGAAAAGTACCGTCTTATCGTCGTGAAGTGTGAAAAAAATCCGGACAAGAAACCCAAAATGATGGATGCTTCGTCTCAGCCTGTAACCATGTGATCAAGTGATACATTTTTTATACCCCTGTAACAACTTGTCAAGGACTTTCTAATCATTTTTATCGCTTTTTTGATGTTTTTCTCTCTCCATTTCTCTAAGCATTATGCGTTTCATCTTATCTTTCTTTGTTTCTTTTGCATTTTCGTCAAAGTGAACAATTACTCGTTGCCCGCTTACCCACCATACAGGCCTTGGTATTCGGTTTCTGCCCGTCAAGCTACGATTTCGCTATGGCTTCCTCCCCCACACCTCTCGGTGCGAGACTTGCCAGTCGCTATGGGGTTCGTCGGCAACTACGCCCTCACCACAGAGTGACGGCATGCCCGTCGTACAGCAAAAAAACAGCAACGACTAATCGTTGCTGTAACACGAAATACAAGTATTTATTTATCTCATAAACAATACGCTTCCCAAATTACTACTTGCTTGCATTATATAATATCCTATAATCAGTGCAGCTATAATTATGCTGATTGATATATGATATGTTTCAAAAAACTCTTTAATCTTTTTCATTTACCCTCCACAAATTTTAATTATACAATTTAACTATACCATTAGAATTATAACTTCTTCTAGAGGCTATTGCGATGTCTCACTTTTTCCTTCTAAAGGGCACCCTTCATCAACCC
>CALFKA010000231.1 GCA_937880545.1 uncultured Clostridia bacterium
AGAAAAGCAGACGGTGGAACAGGCAAAGGAAAACAAGCGCCGCACCGCAAAAGACGAGAAGAAGGAAAGGCACAAAGAAAACCGTCCGAAAGAGGGTTGCGTAAAGAAAGAAATGAAAAGATTCTTTCGGTTCAAGTCGTGTGGTGAATTGTACGGGGAAATTCATTCAAAGCTCCTTTGTAGATGTAGGCGGATTCGCTCACGCGCTTTTTCATAACGCTCCAACCTCTCAAAGTCTTCATTTTTCAACCTACTTAACCGTGAAAGATTCATGTTGTCTTTCAGATCCTCCAGCTTTATATAACAGGCTTCCTGATTGAGGAGAATCCGGCTGATATAATCGTCATAGCTTTCAAGCTCTCTGCGCGAAAGCGAGCCGACGATCCTCACCACTTCTTCCGAGAATCCCAATTGCGTTAACTCCGAAAGTGTCATACTGCTATCCTCTATCACATCGTGAAGCACGGCGGCGATACGCATGGTATCGTCTCTCATTGCCAGCATGACCCGCAGAGGATGAAGTATATAAGGTTCCCCCGCGCGGTCTTTCTGAGCTTCATGTGCTTCCAGAGCTACACGGATTGCTTCAGAGAGCATACTCGGTTCCACTGCGTTTCTGAGCTGCAGATAATCGATGACCTCCTGCAAAAGGCTTCTATCTTCTTCATACGTCAAAAGTCGCATGGCATTATCTACGTGTAACCACTTCGCTTCACTGATCTCTTCCTCTTGAAGAGTAAACTTCTGCTTGCGTACGTATGCGAGAAAATATTGAACGATCTTATGAGTCGTTGGGTTGATCCAATACTCCGTCTGCGAAGAAAAACCCTCATCTACTTCCGCCAATAGTCCCGTCTCTTCAAAGACTTCTCGAAGAGCTGCTTCTTTCGGAGTCTCTCCCACCATTGCATGACCTTTTGGAAATGCCCAGTGATCGCCCTTGACGTGGCGAATCAATAACACCTCCTCCAGATTCCAGCTGCTAAGTAGCACGACCCCGTAGGATCTTTCTTCTACAATGTGTTCACTCATATATCTGCCAGTCGATTTCCTTTCCGTATTCTTTTAATAAAAACTCATTTGCTCTGCGAAAGTGATCATTCCCAAAAAATCCACGACTCGCCGAGAGCGGGCTTGGGTGAGCACTCTGGAGCACTAGATGAGGCGGACCGACGAAGCCGGCTTTACGCTGTGCATTTCTTCCCCAAAGGAGAAAAACCATCGGCTCTTTTCTCTGCACCAGAAGTTCCACCACCTTATCCGTAAAGATCTGCCAGCCAAGCGTAGCATGGGAGTTAGAGAGTCCTTCTCTTACACTCAGCGTGGCATTGAGAAGGAGTACGCCCTGCGCTGCCCAACTCTCTAAGTTACCATGCGAGGGAATGAAACATCCCAGCTGACTTTCCAGCTCTTTGTAGATATTGACCAGGGAAGGCGGAATGGCGACTCCCTTCTGAACAGAAAATGCCAGTCCATGTGCCTGACCCGGACCGATATATGGATCCTGTCCAAGAATAACCACACGTACATCTTCATAAGCCGTCAATTTCAGGGCTTCAAAAAGATGGTACATGTCGGGGTAGACGGTCTGGGTCTTGTACTCATAATAAAGCTTTCGTCTGAGTGTCTGATAATACTCCTTCGAAAACTCATCAGCGAGCAGTGTATCCCAGCTATTTCCCAGTTCCACCATAAAAATCCCCCCTTGTGCAACATTTTAACACAAACATTCCTGCTTGACAGATGGAATACGATTTTCTAAGATGAAGGAGTAATCTGCGGGTGTAGCTCAGTGGCAGAGCCCCAGCTTCCCAAGCTGGTTGCGGGAGTTCGATCCTCCTCACCCGCTCCACTCAAAAGCGTTGATATTTCAACGCTTTTTACATATAGCAATAGGTGTGTCAACTTAAAATAATGGCGCAGTTACATGGGGTTTTATAGGTGCAGCCTACAGGGCAGCATACAAATACAACGAAAATGAAGCCCGGAGCTTCATTCCTTTTCTTCCTGTGATTCTAGGTACTCAGCTGAGAGCTAGAGCCTACTCCTCCTCCACCACTCCATTCTCCTGCGGGAGATCTTCTTCTTGTGTAAGTACTATCTCTTCGGGTATAGTGATAGTGAAGAAGCAATTCTTCGAGGTAAACGTGGGAGCTCCATCACAACGTTAACAGGGTGTAGACCCTCAGGCGGAGCACGGGGTGGGGACA
>CALFKA010000232.1 GCA_937880545.1 uncultured Clostridia bacterium
CCTCATGATACAGCCACCCCCCAGATCTACACTCTTTCCCTACACGACGCTCTTCCGATCTATCGCCGTGACGATTGCAGTTACAATAATTGTTCGTAGTGTGCCTGATTTTTTCATTATATCCTTTAGTACCCGATATATGGGCCCGGGTTGACATCTTTGCCACCGCTCATGATCGTAAAGTGCAAGTGGTTTCCGGTACTGGTACCTGTGGTGCCCATGTACATGATGGTATCTTTCTGACTGACATAATCGCCTTTACTGACGGCGATGCTGGAGGCATGGGCATAGAGGGAAGTGTATCCATCTCCATGATCGATGACTACGGTGTTACCATAGCCACCATACCAGCCTGCCATAGTGACCAGGCCGCCTCTGGAGGCCCAGATCGGTGTTCCGGCAGGTCCTGCAATGTCAATGCCATTATGCCATCTCGTACCGCCGTATACAGGATGTGTTCGATTTCCGTAGTTAGAGGTAACATTCGTGGCGCTTGTCGGCCAGGTCCATCCGCCAATTTTTATATCGTCTTTCCCGCGGCTCGTTCCGCCGGCTGCGGCGGCTGCTTCGGCACGCTCTTTCGCAATGCGCTCAGCTTCTGCTCTGGCATTGGCGAGGTTGGAAGCAATACTTCTTCGTGCTTTGTTCTGTGCATCGAGTTCAGCTTCAAACTTGCGGCGGGCAGCGAGGATTTCTTCCTTGCGGCGCTCTAATTCTTCCTGAAGTTCGAGGAGTTCCTGTTCATCGCGAGCAAGCTGTGCTTTCATTTCAAGAAGTTTCTTATAGTTCTCTTCTTCCTGTTTTTCAAGCTCTTCGATGGCTGCACGCTTTTCGTTCAGTTCGATAAGGAGCTGCTTGTCCTGTTCGGAGATGGCTTTCAGCTGGTCCAGGCGGTTGAGAAGATCCGCAATGCTCTTTGCTTCAAAGATGACATTCCAGAAACTCTCATCCTTCTTGTAGTACATCACGCGAAGGCGATCACCGTAGGCTTCTTCCTGTTCGGCCAACTCCTTCTTGATCTGCTCAAGCTCCTGTCGGATTCTCTCCAGTTCTTCTTCTTTTTCAATGATCAGCTGTTTGTTGGTCTCAATCTCTTTCTTGACCTCTTCGACGCGTTTGAATACGTCTTCCAGCTTTCGCTCTACTGCGCGTTGTTCGCCGACCTTGGCATCTATATCTTTTTTAATGCCTTCAATCGTCGAATCGACAGCATCCAGATCCCCTTCAAGTTCCTTGATCGAAGCAAAACCGGCTCCGATGGAAAGAATCATCGTAAAGAGGAGCAGGAAGGCAGTAAACTTTTTCATAACGCCTCCTATACCTTCAGGTACTTCCTGACAGAGAACAGGCTTCCGATCAGACCGACGCCAATCCCGATGATGAGATTGAGGATGCCGATCCGCAGAATGACAACATCTGCTCTAAGTAGTGGCTGCGCTGTCAGATCGGCTAGATCTGCAGCTGCCATTCTAATCACTTCCTGATATCCGAAATACAACAGCACGGAGCTGATGCCTGCCCCTAAGATTCCCAGAATAACTCCTTCGATCAGATAGGGGTGACGGATATGACCACGTGTGGCTCCCACGTATCGCATGATCTGAATCTGCGACTTGCGAGAAGCTATACCGATGCGCACTGTGTTGTTGATAACGAGCATCGTGATAAACAACAGCACCACAATGAGGATGATGCCTACATTGCGGATCACATTGCTTATGCGCAAGATGCGCTCGATCGTTGTCTTATAATAATATATTGTATCGTTCTCGTCTACTTTGTCAAGTTCTTCATAAGTTTGATCCGATAATGAAACATCGGAAACTCGTACTTCCAGCGTATCACTGAGTGGGTTTTCAGGCAACCCTTCCAGGAGATCCGCCTCTTCCCCCCAGTCCTCTTTCATCTGCGCAAAGGCTTCATCGCGTGTGATGAGAAGAACCGAGTCTACATTGGGCACGGCTTCAAATGCTGTCTTCAGCTGCTGTACCTGTTCCGGGGTATATTCATATGCCACCTGTACGCGCATGACATCAAACTTATCCGTGAACTCCATGGTCAGATTGTTGACGTTGAGGATCAGAAGTAACACGATCCCCAGGATCACGAGCGTCGATGTCACAGACAGGATGGAAGCAAGACTCATCATGGCATTTCGTACCATGTTTTTTAGTGCGGTAAAGAATGGGGATCGGATCAATGGTAGCCTCCATGGTCCTCATCTCGGACCACCCGGCCTTTATCAAGTTCAATGACACGCTTTTTAAGCACGTCGACGATGTCGTGCTGGTGGGTGGCCATGATGATCGTGGCTCCATAGCGATTGAGCTTCATCAAAAGGTCGATCAGTTCCCAGGATGTCTCCGGGTCGAGGTTGCCCGTCGGCTCATCACAGATGAGGATGTCGGGATTGTTCGCAACGGCACGTGCAATCGCCACACGCTGCTGTTCTCCACCGGAAAGCTCCATCGGAAAGTGCTTGCCGCGGTCACTGAGTCCTACAAGATTCAATAGAAGCGGCACATTGCGTTTGATCTCTCGATTTCTCTTACCTATGATGCGCATGGCAAACGCTACATTCTCATAGACTGTCTCATTGCTTAGCAGACGATAGTCCTGAAAGACGATCCCAAGAGAGCGTCGGTAATACGGGATACGACGCTTGTGCATGCGAGTGATATCCAGCCCGCCCTTATACAGCGAGCCGGCAGTCGGGTCGATCTCCTTCGTGATCAGCTTAATAAAGGTGCTCTTACCGGCACCGCTGCTCCCGATCAGGAAAACGAACTCCCCTCTATTTATTTTCAGATTGACGTCTTCCAGGGCAACTGTGCCCGACGGATAACGCATCTGGACATTATTCAATACAAGCATTCCATCTCCTCGTTCTTCAAATTATAATCAGAAATGCGTGATTAATCAAGTTTTTCACGATTCGCCTCCCTCACCTACAACATGTGGAGCTGTAGCCATTCTCTCACCACTATATGTACTGAGGGCGATGGGGAGCGAAGTGTTTCTTTGCATGAAGCGAATTTTATCCCTTCTGGTGATTCCTGTCAAATATGCCTCTGCCTCTGGACGAAACACGCCCCTTCTATCTATAATTACAATACGATATCATTTCTGTTCCACTCGACGACACAGGAGGAGAAGAGAGTTGAAGACGAGCATCCGAAAAGAAGCCGCTCAGAGGCGAAACGCCATCCCCGTACCGGTGAGAAGGGAAAAGGAGAAGCAGATCCTTGAGTATATAAAACAACTCCCTCTTGGGGATCATGTCTTCCTGTATAAGAATATGCGCAGCGAAGTCTCCACCCGAGAGATCCTCCACTGGCTGATCGAACAGGGAGCAACCACTTATATTCCCCGCACGGACTTATCCGATTATTCTATGGAGCCCCACGCCTATGTGCCGGGTGATCCGCTCGAGACGAAGACCTTTGGACTGAGCGAGCCCATCAATGAACCGCTCCATGACCTGGATCAGCTGACCTCTATCCTCGTTCCGCTCCTTGCCTTTGACCGTGACTTTCACCGCGTCGGTTATGGTGGAGGCTTCTATGATCGATTCTTACCTCGCGCGCCGAAAGCCCTACGTGTCGGCATCGCTTTTTCCGAACAGGAATTTGACCGTCTGCTCCAGGTAGACACAGATGTTGTATTGGACTACATCGTGACAGATAAAGGTGTCCTCACCAAAAAACAAGATCCGAGAGATTAGTTCCTTCTGATATACACCACTCCCGCCATCAGAGCGGTCATTGGAATTGTCAAAAGAATCGCTGTCGAGCCGATAAACGCCTGTAGCAACTCAACGATGATTCCCTCCCTGTTAAATAACTCAGAGAGGTTGTGACTGGTCAGACTCATGGCTAGCACCCCTGAGAGGCCTCCTCCTATATAGGCGAGGATCAGGGTATTGGCCATCGTCCCCATCAGGTCCTGCCCGACGTTCAGTCCGCTTTTGACGAGCTGCCAGTACTTAACACTCGGAGCATGCAGTGTAATCTCATACAGCGAGCTCGAAATATCCATTGCCACGTCCATAACAGCTCCCAAGGAGCCGATCAGGATCGAAGCAAAGACAATCCCCCTCAGATTAATAGGGCTCTCAGCATTGAACAGGCTCAGATATATACTTGTCTCATCGACGACTCCCGTCAGTTCCAGCATCTTATCCATATACAGACTCATCAAGCCTGCGACCACCACCCCAAAAGTGCATCCGATGATGGTGACCAGGCTTTTTTTACTGAATCCATTGGTGAGAAGAATTGTGATCAGAATAGAGTATGTGCACACCGCAACAGCCCCAATGTAGATATTCCATCCGCCAAGGATCGAGGGGATGAACACAAAGAAGATGGATAGGATGCTAAGACCAAGGGAGATGAGCGTATATAGACCTTTACTGCGACCAAAGAGGAGAAGCAGAAGCGCAAAGAAAGCCCCTAAAAGAAAAACCGGTGTAAGGCGATAGAACGCACTTAAAGCATACTCCTTCCGCCCATCGGGAAAGTCCACTCTGTATAGAAGAATCCGGTCTCCTTCCCGCACCACTCTCTCTGACGGTCCGCGGTACATGATGTTCTGAACCGCATCCACTTCTCTTCCCTTCTGAGGACCCGAAGTGATCAGCGCACGAAAGGGGACAACCGCTGTGGAAAGACCACCCTCTCCCATCTCCGTCTTTTCTATCTCGGAGACAGAATGTACTCTCGCATGACTCATATGATCTCCCTCGTTGTCCAGGATCTTGACGCTACGCCCAAAGGTTTGGTTAGCGATCCAAAGAAGCAAAAGAGAGAGCACGATCAAAAAGATTTTTATTCCTCGATCCGATTTTTCCATATTTCCTCCGCCCGTCATTGTAAACTGCTCCCAAAGAATACGTCAAGGCACTGCATGGGCAAGCAAAAATGTCCCTCGAAGATTCTCTCATAGAGTCGATTGAAAGATGACGAAAAACCGACCTTCCAGAGACACTTTACCTATGACTTTGATCTTTGAGGAGTTAAGGCAGGTTGTAGCACCTTAAGAAGAAAAGGACGGCTCCTTTGAAAGAGCCGTTCCAAGGCATCTGTTTATTCAGCCACTCGGACATTATTTTTGATAGACTCTGCGGACTCGCTTTCCAAGTGTGGCAACGAATTCTGCTTTGATCGTCTCAGCAGCCTCGCATAAGCGGTCACAGTGAATGTGTTCACCCATCAGTTCCACCACATCTCCCACCCGAGCTTGCGTATCCGTGACATCAAAAATCGTTTGATCCATCGTAATGCGTCCGAGCTGTGGGCATTCTTTTCCATCAATCCACGAAGCAATCCGACCGCTCATCTTTCTCTTATAGCCATCGGCATACCCGATGGGTACCGTTGCAAGGCGCATAGGGCGCTGCGCGACAAACGTGTGCCCGTAGCTGACCCCTTCACCGGCTTCGATCTCCCGCACGGCAAGAATTCTACTCTTCAGGCTCATGATAGGCAGGAGTTCAGGATGTAAACTCTCCCCCGGAGAAAAGCCATAGAGGACCACGCCGGCGCGAACCATGTTGCTGAAGCTGAGTTCCATTTCCATCAGTGCCCCACTATTCGCATAGTGAATCCACTCAAAAGAAAGGCCTTTCTCTACCAGTTCTTCTACTATCGCCTGAAACTGAGCCACTTGCGAAAGCGCACTTGATTTGTCCTCTTCTTCCGAACGGGCAAGATGCGTGTAGATCCCCACCGGCTCCAACGAAGAGATCTCTTCAAAATGCTCATGCAGTTGCGCCGGTGTAAAGCCCAGTCTATGCATCCCCGTATCTACTTTGATGTGTATTTTTGCAGAACCCTTCAGCGCAAGTGCTGCCTCCAGGCTCACCCTGTCGTGGACGGGAAATGCGAGGGCTTTCTCCACACACAGCGGGAAGTCTTCCGAGGATACTGCGCCAAGGAGGAAGATCTCTGCTTCTGCGTTTGCCTCTCTGAGCTCCAGGGCTTCTTCGATCGTCGCCACCCCGAAGTGTCTCCATCCAATCTCAATAAGAGTCTCCATCACAGTAACAGCTCCATGGCCATAGGCATCCGCCTTGAGGATGCCCATCATCTCGCGGCCTCTGGCTTTCTTCTGCAAAAACAGGGCGTTATGTTTCAGTTTTTTTAAGTCAATGATGGCTTCTGTAGCTCTCAATTACTGCCTCCTCAAAAAGACAATCGTCATACACCCTGTTGCATATTTTCTACGAAACTAACTGTCACCCCAAGAGGTGTAACAGGACCCGATATGTAATCTCGGGAACTCTTTTAAAAGTATGTTCTTTATCCACTCGCTCCGTCAGCATATGACCATCCTTGCCGTGTGGACCTATATTGATGACGGGAACATTGATCTTCTCAATCTTTTCAAAGGGATGGGTGTATTTGTATCCCCAAGAAGGCATGTTCTGAATGTAGGCTTCGTATTGATCATTGAGCCCCACTGCCATGAAGCTTGCATCAGAAATGTAGGGATAGAAGTACCTTTGTACAATCGAAACATCTTCCGGAACTTCCGTCGCTTCCAGTGCCTCTCGGACGCTTTCAAGTAATCTCTTTTCGTTTTCTGTCTCCCCCTTGATCTCAATCGGAGGGATCAGGACCGAAGCAAAGTAGACGACAATCCCGGGAGAGCTGTCTGCTCTTTTATCCCACACAAACTGCACCACTTCGTGATTGAATTCTCTCAGATCCTTCTCCGGCTCTCTTTCATGGAGCTGCTCCTTAAAGGCGGCAAGCTCTTTAAGAAAGTCCGGGTTTTTCTTCTGCACTTCCTGACAGAGTTCTTCAAAACGAAAAATATTCTTTTTCCATGGTAGCGGCGTATAGTGAATACCCGCCAGCTCACAGTACTTCCTATACCGACTGTCTAGCAAGTCAAGCGCTTCTTCATAGCTATCAGAGACGATCTTTTCAAATGCCGATAAGACCTCCTCCGGACCTTTGCCATGACTGAACACATTGTAGTAGACCTGGGAGGCAAGTGCCGTCTGTACAGTATATTCGGGCTTAAAGTCTTTCTGTTTCAACGAAATAGGAGGCACTGTCACCTCACCTCGGGCCATGTCGCACAGCTCCGGGTTCAGCGATACATTCTTTGTGATGAGTGCGGCAAGAAAGTTCGGATCGAGCGCAGCAAATGGCTGACCGACATGCGCCTCCTTACCGAAGATGGAACAGGTGGGCAGATACTTCCCGATCGTCCCAATGTACACATAATAGTTTTGTCATCGGGGGATCGATTGGTCGTATAGTCGGCATTGATCGTTGTCACGTATTCAAAGCCTTCACTCTCCCGAAGCTCCGAGAGAATGTCGAGGCTTGAGAGAATGCCTTTTGAACTGTCTTCTTCATCACATGTATGGAGAACGACAAGATTGCCTTTCAGCTCCTCCGGGTGTTCACTGAAGTGCTTCATGATCAGCATCTGAAGCGCGATGCCGGACTTCATATCGAGCACGCCTCTTCCAAAAAGATATTTGTCCGATGCCATGTCCTCTATGACTTCTTCCGATAACACAAAATGTTCACGGAGAATTTTAACAAGTTCCGTGGGTTTTATGGCATACGCTGCGTAGTCCCCATAGTCCTCTATACCTACCGTGTCGAAGTGCCCCATGAGAATGACGGTCTTGTCACTCCCTCCGCCCTTTGTTCCTTTAACTACTGCGATCGTATTATGGCGCGAGACAACATCATCGGTCGTCTTCTGGAGAATCAACCGCTCGGGATACTTCCGGAAATACGGAAGCCCTTGATAGTAGTCATAGATAAACTCAGCAACAGCACTTTCTTCCCCGGGCGCCTTATTGACACTCCGGATCTCGGCCAGTCTGATGGTTAGTTCTTCCGTCTTCTGGTAGATATCCTTAAGCATGGCCTTGTCTCCTTCTGCGAGTCTTCGGCATAAAATAGCGAACTAGAAAATCTCCGCTATCATGCATCGGACCGAACCGCCGCCGTAGAACTCAATGTTCTCGATATCTACGTGGACGATCTCTGTGCTTTGTTCAATCTGCTCTTTCTGCTCCGGCGTCAGGCTTGCATACGCCACATCCGACATGGCGATGAAATTCTTTCCATCTCCACCCTTCAGTTCCAGCGTGTTGCCAAGGAAATTCTTTACCTGCTCCGGCGTAATATCAATAATGTGATTTCCACCCTTTTTGAGGGACTCCGCCACTCGTTCTCTGTCCTCCTCAGCGATGGCACCGAGGCAGATGATGACATTGTCTCCACCGATTCCCATCAGGACATTGGTGTGATAGATGGGAGCCCCATCTTGAAACGCCCGGAAGTACACCGGCTCATGTCCTGTGTCTTCACAGAATTTAATGAAGAGTTCTTTATTGGCACGCGGTGAGAGAACACAGTATGCGACTTTGTTCTTGCGGTCAATCACCATGGAGCCCGTGCCCTCCAAAATCTGTCCCCGCTCTTTGTTTCGACTGTAGTCGTAGATCGTAAACAGTGCTTCATCCTTTTGTTTGCGCGAAGCGATCTCCTCCACAGTGGCTCGGAACTTCCCGATCTCGGCCTGACGATTGTCAGTGAACATGGGATAGACCGCCATGGTCCCGCCTTCATGGGTGGAGAACCAGTTGTTGGGGAAGATGCTATCTGGCGTGGAAGGCTCCGGCGTGTCTTCAAGCACGTGAACGGTGACCCCTTTTTCTTCAAGCGCTGTGACGAGAGAGTTGAACTCCTTGAGTGCTGCTTCCTGAACGATGGATGGATCTTTGTCATCGGAGCGCTGATAGAGGTTCGTCACGGCGGTGACGGGATTGTACATGAAGCCGACAGGCTTGATCATGACAACTTCATCGGTGGTGTGTTTATACATTTTTCTCCTCCTTGCATGTTTCCTCTGTTGGCAGAGACATGTCTGTTGTAAGTTTCTTACAGTAATTCGTGTCAAAAAGAGGGCTGCCACACGCTGGCAGATGCTCAGGGTAGTGAAACAGCCCTTCTCTTTTTACCCAATCACTAGGACAGCAGACGAAGCAATCCGGGTGATCTTCATTATAAGTAGATTAGTTCCTCTTGAGATATCTCGGATCTGCGAAGAATTCGTCTTTGAGTGTCTTCACCTCCCCGCTTAGAAGGACGAGTCCGATCATATTGGGGATGATGATGGTGGCCAGCAGAATATCGAGGAAGCGATAGATAAAGCCAAGATTCAGGTAAGCTCCCCCTACAATGGCCGCCAGATAAACGATGACCATGAAGTTACCGAACATTTTTCCAAAGAGGAATTCTGCCTGCGTCTTTCCATAATACGTAATGACGATGATGGTGGAGAGCACAAACAGGAAAATACTTAACGTGACAATGCCACCGCCGATGGTTTCACCCATGAGCGCTTGGAATGCCCTGGCAGGAATGCTGGCTGCTTCGTCGCTGGTAACGACTTCGTAGAGACCGGAGGAAAGCACGACAAAAGCTGTGATGGTGCAGACAATCAGCGTGTCGACGACAATTTCAAATACTCCCCACATGGACTGACGCACCGGGTGATCGGTGATGGCGCCACTGTGCGCGATGGGAGCGGTTCCCATTCCGGCTTCGTTGGAATAGACACCACGTGCCGTACCCCAGCGGATGGCCTGAGCGACCGCTGCTCCGCCAAATCCACCTACTGCCGCAGCGGGCGTAAAGGCGTGTTTGAAAATGGAGGCGATGACCCCCGGAAGATTTCCAATATTGCTGAAGATAATAATTAATCCGCCGAAGATGTACAGCAGCGCCATAAACGGCACGAGTTTTTCGGTAAAGGTACCGATTCTTTTGAGACCGCCGAAGACGACCAGGCCGACTAAGACAACGAGAAGAGCGGCGACGACATAGTTCGGAATGTTAATCGTGGAAGCTGTCTGTACCGCAGAAAGCGCCTGTGCGGCAATGGAGGGAATCAATTCGATCATCAGAAAGAAGGCAAAGATTGCGCTTAATGCTTTTCCGAGACCCCCTTTGATACCTCGTAAGTAATACATCGGTCCGCCCACATACTCACCGTCTGCGTTCTTTTCGCGATAACGAATACCAAGAACAATTTCACTGATCTTGGCAGCGCAGCCGATCAGGGCAACGACCCACATCCAGAAGACGGCACCGGGTCCTCCAAAAGCGATGGCCACCGGTACGCCTACGATATTAGAAGCGCCGATCGTCGAAGCAAGGGCAGCTGTTGCCGCCTGGAAGGGAGTGACTGTTCCCTCTCCCTCCTGCTTATAGAAGATTCTTCCAAACGTCTCTTTCATGGCAAAGCCAAAGTGTCTGAATTGAATAAATCCTAAACGAATGGTCAGAAAGAGTGATCCGCCGACGAGGATGACAAGCATAGGGATCCCCCATAGCCAGTCAGAAAAATCCAGAATACCCTTAATAATACCTTCCATCTAAGCTCCTCCTTTCTGATCCCGGCCACGCCCAATGGTGGCTCGGGAATAGAGCTTACTAATAATAAAGGCAAGAATGATGCCATGGATCGGTATCTGAATAAAATGATTGAGGAACGTTGAATTTCGGGCAATGGTGCGCAAACACAAATAGAACATTTCGTTTACATATAGTACTTCTCGGAAAAAAAGTATCCATTTAGCGAAAAATATTTTTCCTGACGTCAGAATGTCTATTACTTTTTATTAATAGAGAGTCCATAGGAATCAAGCTTATAGCGCAGGCTCTGACGGGATATGGAGAGTTTTTTTGCCGTTTCCTTCAGAGAACTACTTCCCGAAAGGGCCTTGAGTATACAATTCTTCTCAAACCTCTCCATTTCTTTGTTAAGATCGATTTCCTGCTGCACGACATTCCATGAGTCACTGAAGAGGAAGGGAGGGAGATCTTCCAGTGTAATCACGTCCCCCGTTGCCAGGTTGAAGGAGCTTTCGATCACGTGCTTTAGCTCTCGCACATTCCCCGGCCAGCTGTAATCCATAAAGAGATTTTCGACAGATGGATGGACACCTTTGATATTTGTGCCAAAGAGATGATTGTAATTATCCACAAAATGCTTCACGAGAAGCGGAATATCCCCTCTTCTTTCACGCAGGGGAAGTAACTTCATGAAAACAACTGCCAGGCGGTAAAAAAGGTCTCTGCGCAGCACCCCTCTTTCCATGGCCACCTGCGGATCTTCATTCAGCGTCGTAATCAGCCGTACATCGACATTGATGGAGTCCACACCCCCAATTTTTCTTATACTGCGAGATTCTGTTGCCCGCAGGAGTTTACTCTGTAACTGGATGTCCATCGAGTTGATTTCATCCAGAAGCAGAGTCCCTTCGTGCGCCATTTCAAACAAGCCCATCTTGTCTTCTGCTCCGGTGAAACTCCCACTGGTCGTTCCAAAAAAGATGCTCTCTCCTAATGTGAGAGGGATCGCTGAACAATTCTGAGAGACAAAGGCATTGGTCCTGCGGAAAGAGTGGTTGTGGACCGACTGGGCAAAGAGCTCCTTACCCGTTCCCGTTTCTCCCCAGATCATGACGGGAGAACTCGTGCGCGCTGCCCTGCGCGTCTTTTGAAGAAGATCCTTCATTACAGGATGCTCTGTCACCACATCATCTATCGTAAAATATGCATTATGTGCACTCCCATATCTTTTTCTTACAGGAAGACGACGCACATCCGGGTCATGATAGCGGTCAA
Source organism: uncultured Clostridia bacterium (assembly GCA_937880545.1). Classification (GTDB taxonomy): domain Bacteria; phylum Bacillota; class Clostridia; order Peptostreptococcales; family Acidaminobacteraceae; genus DUVM01. The sequence continues at coordinate 11,673 of CALFKA010000232.1, forward strand.
TCTCTATGGCGCCGATGACCTCTTCCCCATCGCGGATAGGAAAAGTACTGGTAAGCACCTTGACCGTTCTTTCCTTAAATATGTTAAGTGCCTGCAACTCGTTGATGATCGGCTCTCCTTTTTCGATCACCTTCATCACAGTGCTGGTATTCTTTTTAAGATGCTGGTGCAGATCAAGAATATTCATACCGACAGGATCTTCACAGATGCGCGTCCCCAGACTGCGAAAAACTTTATAGTACTCAATCTTTCCCTTGCTGTCTGTGATGAGGATCACATCCGCAAGGTCATAGAGATATCCGATGTCCTCGACATAACGATCTATCATTTTTCTCCTTAAAAACTGCTATGCAGTCACAGCGCGATGTAGTTCATTGCTAAATTCCGGTACATAGTATTCTCATAGAGTGGTTTTATTAATCAAGACATTATAACGACCAAAAGCAGTGGAAGGGTGAAACAGAGAAGGTGATGCGATAAGATACTCGTGCTTACTTTCCTTCAGATTTCACGGATCCGGATCCTGTACAGTCCATAAATAGCAACTTCATTATATCATGACCGAGCGTTATTCATTTCACATCTGCCAATAATTTCATAAAAAATGATTCATACATCACAGGATAAAAAGAAGCGGTCATGCCGCTTCCCTTCCGTCTTCTTATGTAGTTCAGATCTCTTCTTCTTTTTTTAGTCCCAAGGATACCTCTGTAGCCAGTTCAATGCGCATCAGTGCGACTTTCGAGAGTTCTCCGATCTTGCCGAGGAGACGTTTCTTATCAATCGTGCGAATCTGCTCCAGGAGTACCACAGAGTCTCTATCAAGGCCTGAGATCTCTTCGGTGATCAATACATGGGTGGGTAACCGGTTTTTCTGGACATAGGAAGTGATGGGGGCGATGATGATCGTCGGGCTGAAACGGTTTCCCACATTGTTTTGTAGGACCAGCACCGGACGTCTCCCCTGCTGCTCACTTCCCACGCCGGGGTCGAGGTTGGCAAAGAAGATATCTCCCCTCTGCACCTTTACATTGGCTGTGTTTTCGATGGTCTTCATAAAAACACCTTTCTGACCCTCTTGCCAAGCGTGGTGACGATCTCATAGTTGATGGTGTCCGCCGCTTCGGCGAGGCGATCACAGGGGATATGCTCTCCCATCAGTTCGACCTCATCGCCCACCTTCGCCTGCGTGTCGGTGATGTCAAAGATCACCTGATCCATCGTGATGCGCCCCAATTGCGGGCACTCTGTTCCGTCAATCCACGCAGCAATGCGTCCGCTCATCTGTCGTTTGTAACCATCGGCATAGCCTATAGGAACGGTCGCGATCCGTCTGGGGCTCTCCGCCACAAATCTGTGTCCATAGCTGACCCCTTCGCCGGCCTCAATGTCCCGGACGGCAAGGATCCGACTTTGCCAGCACATGACAGGTTGGAGTTGCGGATGAAGCTTGCCCGGAGAGAGACCATAAAGAGCAACTCCCGCCCGGACCATATTGCTAAAAGAAAGATCCAGTTCTAAAATAGCGGCACTGTTGGCAAAGTGCACCCACTCAAAGCGCAGACCTTCTTCTTTCAATTCGTCGACGACCTTTTTGAAAAGAGACACTTGCGCAAGAGCGCTCGACTTATCTTCTTCATCGGCTCTGGCTAAGTGTGTGTAGATGCCGGTGGGGTTTATCGCCGCGACACTCTCTCGGAGGGCAAAGAGTTCCTCAGGAGAAAACCCGATCCTGTGCATGCCTGAGTCCACCTTAATATGTATCTTCGCAGGGCCTTCTAGTGTAAGTGCCACATCCAGACTCTCCCGGTCATGAACCGCAAAGGAAATTCCCTTCTCCACACACAGAGGAAAATCCTCCGGGGATGTCGTACCGAGAATGAGGATATCTGCCTCGCGGTTTGCTTCGCGCAGCTCAAGTGCTTCTTCTATCGTAGCTACCCCAAAATATTTCCATCCGAGACTCAAGAGCGCTTCCATCGCAGGAATCACCCCGTGACCATAGGCGTCTGCTTTGATGATACCCATCATCTCGCGCCCCTGCGCCTTCTTCTGCAGATACTGCGCATTATTTTTCAGCTTCTTTAGATCTATTACGGCTTGTGTGGCTCTCAATCGCTTCCTCCTTCGATAATGACGATCGCCGCCGCGACCTCATCAGTATGAGAGATACTGCAACTAATTTTCTTGTATCCCTTGGCGTTAAATATTTCAAGGGCATTTCCATGCAAAGTGACCACCGGCTCGCCCGTCTCTTTATGGGAGAGCTCTATATCTCTTGGAGAATACCCTGAAAAACCTGTTCCCATAGCTTTCGATGTCGCTTCTTTCACAGCAAAAGCTGCGGCGACACGCTCCGTGCGTGCAGGACCTTCCCCAAAGTACTCCTGTTCTTTTTGTGTAAAGTATCTCTCGGCGAAGCGAGGCGTCCTCTCTAAAAGGACGCGCATCCGCTCGAGAGAGACAAGATCAATTCCCGGTCTCACTTTTTCTCCATATATGATCGTATTTCTTCTATTATATTGTCGGTGGTAAAGCCGAAGTGCTCAAACAGTTCTCCACCCGGAGCGCTCGCTCCGAACTGATCCATGCAGTGACACTGTCCATCGAGTCCGATATAGCGGTGCCAACTGAGTGGCGAGGCAGCTTCAATGGCAAATCTTGCCCGCACAGCCTGAGGTAGCACCTCTTCTTTGTACTCGGCACTCTGTGTCTCAAAGACATCCATGGAAAGCATGCTGACGACACGCACATCAATCTCTTCTTCCAGTTCTTTGGCGGCAAAGAGTGCCAGATGGAGCTCCGAACCTGAAGCCATGAGGATCAGTTCCGGCTGATCGCCTTTTTCTTTCCTTACAATATATCCGCCAAGGTTTGCTTTCTCTACATCGATAGGCAGTTCCGGCAGGGTCTGTCGGGTGAGCACCACCGCTGCAGGACCTTTCCCGGAGAAAGCCTGTGCGTAGGCGACCGCGGTTTCTTTTCCATCCGCAGGACGATAGAGCGTAAAGCCGGGGATACTTCTTAGCATCACGAGCTGCTCAATCGGCTGATGGGTAGGACCGTCTTCACCGACACCCAGGGAGTCATGCGTAAAGATATGCACCAACGGAATCTTCATGAGAGACGCCAAGCGCAGGGACGGTTTCATATAGTCGGCAAAGCTTAAGAAAGTCGCGGCAAAGGGCTTGAAACCACCATAAAGAGAGATCCCGTTCGTGATAGCAGCCATTGCATGCTCGCGGATTCCGTAGTGTACATTTGGTGCAGCGGGTGTTTCCGCGCTGAAGAAATCTTCTCCCTTGAGGGTAGAGAGGTTACTCCCGGCGAGGTCAGCGCTACCGCCAAAGAGGTTTGGCAGATATTCTTTGATGCCCTGGAGCATCTCTCCCCCGTGAGCTCGAGTGGCTTTGTCTGTCCCGGCTCTTTCAAGGAGTTTTTCAAGGATGTTTTCCGGCAGCTCTGCACCAAAAAATTCTTCGATCTCTTTTTTATTCGGAAGCTCATGAAAGGCCTTCTTCCATTCGGCGGCTTCCATTTCCTTTTTATCAATGATCCCCTGCAGGTATTCTCGCAGTTCATCTCGGACAACAAAGGTCTCTTTTGGATCCAGCTCCCATCTGTCCTTGATAGCCTGCGCTTCTTCTGCCCCTAAAGGTGCGCCATGCGTCGCGCTGGTGCCTTCCTTTGCAGAGCCTTTTCCGATAGTGGTTCGCACTTCGATGAGAGTCGGACGATCACTCGACTTGGCTTCTTCAATGGCCTCAGAGATTTTCTGGGGGTCATGGCCATCTTCGATACGCATCCATCGCCAGTGCTGCGCTTCGAATCGCTCTTTGATCGATTCACTGAAAGAGAGGTCGGTGCCTCCGTCGATGGTGATGCTGTTGGAGTCATAGAGGACGATGAGGTTGCTGAGCTTGAGGTGACCGGCAATACTCGCCGCCTCATAGCTGATCCCTTCCATTAAGTCACCGTCTGAGCAGATGACATACGTCTTATGTCGAAATAGTTCTCCCGCAACCGCTTCGGCTCGTTTCTGTGCCATCGCAAACCCCACAGAGTTGGCAAAGCCCTGTCCCAAGGGACCCGTGGTCGTCTCCACGCCATCGGTATGCCCATATTCCGGGTGACCCGGTGTCTTGGAGTGAAGTTGACGAAAGTTTCGCAGATCGTCGAGCGTCAGGTCGTAGCCAAACAGATGGAGAAGGCCATACTGAAGCATAGAACCATGTCCTGCCGAGAGGATGAACCGGTCTCTTCCTGGCCACTTCGGGTCGGATGGAGAAAATCGCAGATGATCGGCAAAGAGCGCATAGCCCATAGCCGCCGCGCCCATCGGCATCCCCGGGTGCCCGCTGTTGGCTTGATTGACGGCATCGACTGCCAGAAGTGAGAGGGTCTGAATCGCCTCTTTTGTCATTGTCATATTTGCTCCCTTCGGATTACTTTGTTGAGTCGCACAAAGGTGACCAGTGCGTCTTTCACAGGACGGCCGAGTACTGTTTCCACTGCCTCCTGATAGATACCCACTTGCTTCAGGTATTGCCTGGCATACGTGAGACTTCTGTCTGTTTTATAATCGATAATCGTGCACTCATCCTCGAGGATCAGAAGGTCAATGACCCCCTGCACGAGGATCTCCTCTCCCTCCCACTCTTTGCGGAAGGTAAAGGGTACTTCTTTATGGAGTGCGGGTGACTTGTCAATGAGGAGTCTGCCCTCTTTAGTAGAGAGGAAGTTTCGCAGGAGTTCATGCTCCTCAAAGCCAACAAGTATTTCCCGCTCCTCCATCTCTTGCAGCTGCTCATCCAGGTCGTCGAGTCGCTTGAGTCTTTCAAAGTCGAGCCACTGCAGTGCTTTGTGGAAGAGAATACCCCGTTCTCTGGCGGTGAGGAGGCTCGGCTCCAGAGGAAGCAGAGGCTCCGGCTCCACTTCTTCAAGGCGAGTGAGTTCTGTGACGGAGTATTTGCTCTTTTTGGCGCTCTTCTCTATGACAAACGGCTCAGGAATCCTGCCACTCGCAACCAGCTGTGCTTCTTCTTTGTGGAGTTCTCCTTTCGAGGGCGGCTCCACGAGAACAAAGCCCGGCGTCACAATGTGCCCATTTTTTACATCGATAGCGCGGAAGAGAAGGTCGACATATCTGTTCTCATCCGGCAGTTTACGATAGCTTTTTTCTTCGCATTGTAAGAGGAATTCCTCCGGCTCTTTTACATAGGAGCTGAGAATCAGACGGTGCTGCGCCCGACTCATCGCTACGTAAAGGAGGCGGATCTCTTCCTGACGAGAGGCTCTCTTCGCCATATCGGAGACAAAGCGCTTGAAGAAATGTCTCCTTCTTCGAATCAGTTCTGTATCATAAAAGTCCATCAGCACACTGTCGTCACTGGTGACGACCATGGAACTGTACTCTCCTTCATAATACTGTCTCTCAAGTCCTCCGACAATGACCACCGGAAACTCCAGTCCTTTGGAGCGGTGGATACTCATCATCCGAACAAGTTCTCTATCTTCTCCCCGGCTCCTGGGCGCCGCATAATCACTGCGCAGCATCCGTACATTTTCAAGATAGCGCAGATAGCCACTGATCCAGATCGGAAGAGCACACGTCTGAACTCCAGTCACATCACGATCTCGT
>CALFKA010000233.1 GCA_937880545.1 uncultured Clostridia bacterium
TACGAGATCGTGATGTGACTGGAGTTCAGACGTGTGCTCTTCCGATCTGTAGCGCAGCGAAATTTCTCGATAGCTTGAAGGAGGAATTCGAAGTGGCGAGATCATTTAATCGACGCGTCGATGTGCTTATTGTCGGAAGTCGTCACCTGAATTTTGAAGGGGTTCTGCGAGAAGCAATACGCTATCGACAAACAAATAAAAATTTCCGGATTTTTCTACAACCTGAAGAGTGATTTTCCCGCTCAAAACTATTGACGCAGTAAATGAGTTAGTTTACACTATCCTTAAGAAGTTAGTTTATCCTAACTGCGGAAGGAGTACTCGTGCCACTGACGCTTGCTAATATCGGGGAAACCGTACATATTACTAAAATTAATGGAAGGGATAGAATCGTCAAGCACCTGATGGGGCTTGGCTTTGTGCCGCACACTTGCGTCAGTGTACTCTCATATCAAAATGGAAGCCTCATCGTACAGTTGCGAGACACTCGCGTTGCCATCGATGAGAATCTTGCTAACCGCATTCAAGTATCCGGAGACAACAGATGAAGACATTAAAAGACGTGCGTGTCGGTCAAACAGTGGAAGTTAAGAAGATCCACGGCAGCGGACCGCTAAAACGAAGAATTATGGACATGGGCATTACAAAAGGCGTCAGTATCCATGTGCGTAAATTTGCTCCTTTGGGAGATCCCATGGAGATCAATATCCGAGGCTATGAGCTTAGCCTGAGGAAGAATGACGCAGCCTGTATTGAAATCGTTTAATTTTTTTACTACATAGGTTAGTCGCAACTAACGCGAGGTGATATGACTCTACGAATTGCGCTGGCTGGGAATCCCAACAGCGGTAAAACCACACTCTTTAATTCTCTGACAGGCTCGGCACAGTACGTAGGTAACTGGCCGGGCGTTACTGTTGAGCGCAAAGAAGGTCCTTTGAAAGGGAAGAAGCATGTCCTCATCCAGGATCTTCCCGGTATCTACTCCCTCTCTCCTTACACACAGGAAGAGATTGTTGCGAGGAACTATCTCGTTCACGACAGACCCGATGTCATAATAAACATTGTCGATGGAACCAATCTTGAGAGAAACCTTTACCTGACCACTCAGCTTCTTGAACTAGGTCTTCCGGTACTGGTCGCCATCAACATGATGGACCTGGTGCGCAAACGAGGCGACAAGATCTCTGCCCAGAAACTCGCCCAGGGTCTTGGTTGCCCCGTCTATGAGATCAGCGCCCTAAAAGATGAAGGCTCCTTTGAGCTGGCTGATCACGCGATCGACCTGGCCTTGACCGGTAAACTTCCCAATAATCCTCAGATCTACCAAGGAGAAATAGAAGACGTCTTTAAAGAACTTAAAGACCTTTTGAAACCCCACTTAGAGAAAGAAATCCTTCCCTGGGGAGCCACCAAGCTCTTTGAGTTTGACGAAGTCTTTTTAGAAGACACCCCCTTGCCGGAAGAACTGCTCATTGAAGCGCAGGAGATCGTAGAAGAACTGGAAACATCGCAAGATGACGATGCGCAGAGCCTAATCACCAGCGCCAGATACTCATTTATTACCGAGCTAACAAGTCGTTCAGTGGAGCGCTCGGGCTCTCAGCATGCCTTGTCGCTCTCGGACAAGATCGACTCTGTCCTCACCCATCCGATCTATGCACTTCCGATTTTTGCACTGGTTATGTTCCTCGTGTACTTCGTCAGTGTGACAAGCGTGGGGGCTTTGGTGACCGACTTTACGAATGAAACCCTCTTTGGAGAATGGATCGTCCCTTGGACTGAAAATACACTGAAAAGTCTGGCGGTAGCCCCCTGGCTGATCTCCCTGATCAGTCACGGCATCATCGGCGGGGCCGGATCTGTCCTCGGCTTTGTTCCCCAGATGTTTATCCTCTTCCTGATGCTCTCCTTCCTTGAGGACTGCGGTTATATGGCACGTATCGCTTTCATTCTGGACCGTATTTTCCGAAGATTCGGGCTTTCCGGAAAGAGCTTCATCCCCATGCTTATCGGCTCCGGCTGCTCCGTTCCCGGCATCATGGCCAGCCGTACAATTGAGCAGGAAAGTGACCGCCGCCTGACCATTATGACCACTTCTTTCATCCCCTGCGGAGCAAAGATGCCGATCATTGCGCTCATCTCCGGCGCCCTCTTTGGAGGAGCTTGGTGGGTGGCTCCGCTTGCCTATTTCATTGGCGTAGGCGCAGTGATGATCTCCGGCATCCTGTTGAAAAAGTTTAATGCGTTCCGTGGAGACCCTTCTCCCTTCGTGCTCGAACTTCCTTCCTACCATATGCCTACTGCGAAGAATATCTGGAATTCGACCTGGGACCGAGGATTTAGCTTTGTCAAAAGAGCGAGTACCGTCATTCTTCTGACCTCAGTCGTTTTATGGTTCTTTCAAGGCTTTGGGAGAGTCGACGGCGTCATCGGAATGGTAGAGGATAATCGTCAATCTTTACTCGCCGCCCTCGGTAGAGTCATTGCTCCTGCCTTCTCCCCTCTGGGTTTTGGCAATTGGCAGGCGACCGTCGGCACATTTACCGGGCTTCTTGCAAAAGAGAATGTCGTTGGCACCCTTGGTGTCCTCTATGGATTCGGGGAAGTAACGGAGACAGGGGCTGAATACTGGAGCCGTTTCGCCGGAGACTTTACAACCCTGTCAGCTTTCTCTTTCCTCACCTTCAATCTCCTCTGCGCCCCCTGTTTTGCTGCCATAGGGACGATCCGAAAAGAAATGAACAGTGGAGGCTGGACCTTCTTTGCCATCCTCTATATGACAGCTTTTGCCTACCTTGTCTCACTGAGTATCTTCCAGCTTGGCAGCTGGGCACAGGGAGGAACCTTTACCTTCTGGACAGGAGCAGCGGTAGCCGCTGTCGTGCTCCTTGTGTACCTGCTCATCCGCAAACCCTCCCCTGAGACGACTCCCATGAAAGAGAGAAATAGACGCTATGCTCGAAAACATATTGCCCAACCTTCCGACTGTGCTGATTGCCCTCGTGGTCCTCGCGCTCGTCGCAGGCATCGCCAGAAAAATCTACAAAGATAAAAAAGAGGGCCGCAACAGCTGTGTGGGATGTACGGGTTGCCAGGATCCTACACGCTGCAGCGACCAGGTCTGCACCATAGAAAAAAGAGTAAACCGATGATGTTTACTCTTATCTTTTTCTGAAACTGTCTTACCGTTTCTACTCTTCGATGACGACAACTTCTTTCATGATCACCGGGGTACGGGGACGGTCCATCGGACCTGTCTCTACCTTAGCAAGCTGATCGACAATCTCGAGTCCCTCGGTTACTCTGCCAAAAGCAGCATATGCTCCATCGAGGTGAGGAGATGTCTTATGCATGATGAAGAACTGGCTTCCCGCCGAGTCGGGGTGCATGGCTCTGGCCATGGAGAGAACGCCCGGTTCGTGCTTGAGATCATTCTCTACACCATTTTGTCGAAACTCTCCCTTAATCTGCCAGCCGGGTCCGCCGGTGCCTGTCCCTTCCGGACAGCCTCCCTGAATCATAAAGCCTTCAATGATGCGGTGAAAGCCGAGACCGTTGTAAAAACCACTTTTGACGAGCTTAAGAAAGTTTTCGACGGTGATCGGAGCTTTCTCTGGATAGAGTTCTGCTTCCATCATCCGTCCATCTTCCAGGACGATACGTACTTTCGGGTTCATGTTACCTCCAGGTGACTGTGTATTCTTTTAGTCTTCCATTAATATAGGGAAAGATTGCCTGAAAAGAGCGTTTCCCTTCCAGTACCCAGGGAAGGAAGATGCGGTCACCCTCCCACTGGGGCAGTTGATCAATTCTATCCGTGGAAATCCAGTGCAGAAAGCCTTCTTCGTTCTCCCTGAGTTTCCCTGAAAACTGATCTATCCGGTAAATATAGCAGTAGATGTCCTCGCCGTTACTGAACTCGGGAAAGTCGATTTCTCCCATCAAGGTGAAGCTTTCTACCTGTAGCCCTGTTTCTTCCAGCACCTCTCTGATCATACATTCTTCCGGTGTCTCATCGGCAAGGAATTTTCCCCCGGGAACGACGAACTTTCCCTTGTGAATGTCCTTTTCCCGTTTACTTCTTTCGAGAAAGAGGACATGGTTGTTCTTTACAATGTAGGCAAGCGTTGTCTTAATCACGCTGGCGCTCCACGAAGATGTCGAGCCCTTCTTCTTGAAAGATCCCGTTGATCGCATCCCATAGAGGATATTTGCCTCTTAGGCGCAGGGTGCTGGTCGCAACGAAAGGAACACCTTGGAGCTCTGCCACATCCTGATAGGCGCGCAGGCTCTTTTGAAGCTGGGACTGATTGAGTTTGTCGGTCTTCGTAAGCACGACAATGGGGTGTCGCTGGGTCTCTTTAATGAGACGGGCCATCTGAATGTCGATGTCCTGAGGGCTTCTGCGCACATCGACGAGCAGTAGAGTGGCCAGCAGATTTTTGCGCGAGAGCAGGTACTCCTCCATCAGAGGTGCCCAGGATTCACGCATGGCTTTGGAAACTTTAGCGTAGCCATAGCCCGGTAAGTCTGCAAAACGGAACGCACCATTGATCTCATAGAAATTAATGGTGCGGGTCTTTCCGGGCGTAGAAGAAGTTCGGGCGAAGTTTCTTCGCCCGAGCATCAGATTGATGAGTGAGCTTTTTCCTACATTGCTGCGTCCTGCAAAAGCAATCTCCGGCATATCTTCCGGCGGAAACTGCTCAGCACGACCTGCGCTGATACGCAGAGACAACTCTTTTATCTTCATTGGTCTACCAGAGACTCCCTGAGCACTTCGCCCATTTCTTTGACGTATTCCACCGTGAGGCCTTTGACGACCTCCTGCGGGATCTCGCTGACGTCGCCTCGATTGGCATCCGGCACAAGTACCTTTTTAATACCATAGCGGTTGGCTGCCAGGAGTTTTTCTTTCAATCCTCCGATCGGAAGTACTCTGCCTCGAAGGGTGACCTCTCCCGTCATCGCAAGATCAGCATGAACCTTTTTCTGCGTAAATGCTGAAGCCATAGCAGTGGCCATTGTGATGCCTGCAGAAGGTCCATCTTTGGGAATCGCACCGGCAGGAACGTGGACATGGATGTCCGTATTCTTAAATGTCTCGTCTTCAATCCCTAAGTCTTCTGCAATGCTTCGGATATAGCTAAGTCCCGCCTCGGCTGATTCTTTCATCACTTCTCCGAGCTGACCTGTCAGTTTGAGCTTTCCGGAACCGCTCATCAGACTGACTTCAATATCCAGCGTGTCGCCTCCGACACTCGTCCAGGCGAGTCCTGTCGCCATACCCACGCGGTCTTCTTCTTCTCGCAGCGCGCGCTGGTACCTGGGCTGACCGAGGAGTCTGCTGACACCTTTTTTGGTGACGGAGTAACTCTTGCGGTCTTTTTCAACGATAATAGTGGCGACCTTCCTCATGACCGTGGCGATCTTTCGCTCGAGCTCACGCACACCGGACTCCCGGGTGTGTTCCTCGATGATGTCACGCAGAGCGTCTCGGGAGATTTTGATCTCCACATCTTCAAGGCCGTTTTCTTTCTGCTGTTTGGGGATGAGATATCTTCTTGCAATCTCTTCTTTTTCAAACATCGTGTAGCCGGTCAGTTCAATGACTTCCATGCGGTCGAGGAGCGGACGCGGAATCGTCGCCGTCGTATTAGCGGTCGTCAGGAACATGACCTTGCTGAGGTCAAAGGGAACTTCCAGGTAGTGGTCGACAAAGCTCTTATTCTGTTCGGGGTCTAGAACTTCGAGAAGGGCGGAAGCCGGATCTCCCCGGAAGTCACTGGCGAGTTTATCGATTTCATCGAACAGGAAGAGCGGATTTTTGGACTTGCTCTCCTTGATGAGTGTCATGATACGCCCGGGGATGGCACCCACGTAGGTGCGTCTGTGTCCTCGGATCTCTGCTTCATCTCGAACGCCGCCCAAACTCATGCGAATAAACTTACGGTTGACGCTTCGCGCAATGCTGGCAGCGATGGATGTCTTACCGACGCCCGGAGGTCCAACGAGACATACGATCGGTCCTTTTAGGCTGTTCGTCAGCTTTCTTACCGCAAGATACTCAAGGACTCTCTCTTTGACGCGCTCCATCCCGTAGTGATCTTCATCGAGAATGACCCGCGCTTTCGTCAGGTCAATTTCTTCCTTCGTCTGCTTATTCCATGGCAGATCGAGAATCCATTCAATGTAGTTGAGAGTCACAGAAGCATCAGGGGAAGACGGATTCATGCGGGAGAGTTTTTTGATCTCCTTTTCCATCTTCTCGTGGATGTTCTTTTTAAGGCGCAGCTTTTTGAGTCTCTCCATTAATTTGTCGGCTTCCGAACGAGTGTCTTCGTCTTCGCCGAGTTCCTGCTGGATGACACGCATCTGCTCTCGCAGGAAATACTCTTTTTGCATCTTGTTGAGCTGCTCCTTGACTTTCTCGCCAAGGTCTCTCTCCATCTCCACAACTTCGATTTCGCGGATCAAAAGGGTGTGCAGCAGTCGCAGTCTCTTAATCAGGTCTTCTTCTTCGAGAAGTTCCTGTTTCTGCTCGATACTGATACCTAGCTGAGGAATGATGAGGTCGGCAAAGCGCACAATGTCTCCCATTCCGGTAATGGAGCCTGCCATTTCCTGCGGAATGCGGTTGGATATGGCTAGGTAGCGCTCAAAAGCATCGCGGACTCCGCGGGAGAGCGCTTCCAGCTCCACATCATTTTCATCGACAACTTCTGCCTCGTAGGGTTCTACGCTCACTTCAAAGTAGGGTTCATAGCGCACGATTTCCGTATAACGGGCACGCTGCTGGCCTTCGACGAGTACCCGGATATTGTCTCCGGGGAGCTTGAGCATCTGCTTGATCTTGGCGATCGTGCCTACCCGATAAAAATCATCTTCCAGTGGGTCTTCTACTTCCATTTCTTTTTGCGTGGTCAGGAAGATCTGCTGGTCGCGAAGCATGGCTTCTTCAAGCGCTTCAATAGACTTATCGCGGCCCACGTCGAAATAGAGAACCATGTAAGGGAAAATGATGAGCCCCCGAAGAGGAATCAGAGGCAGTAATCTCTTGTTCTCCATATCTTTCTCCTTAGGATATTTTCTTCAGTTCTTCCGGAAAACGACTCTTCACCATCTCCTGTGTGACGCGGAAATTGTGGGATTGTTTCTTTCCGGGAAGTTCAAACATCGGCTCGAGCATCAGTGTTTCAATGACGCTTTTGAGACCGCGAGCCCCGGTCTTTCTTGATTGGGCGAGTCGGGCGATCAGTTCGAGCGCCTCGTCGTCCACGTCGAGTTCCACCTTATCAAAGGCGAGAAGTGTCTTATATTGCCTCAGAAGAGCATTCTTCGGCTGTGTCAAAATAGCCTTCAGTGTCTCCGTATCCAGCGGATGCAGAGGAGCAATGACGGGTACGCGTCCGACAAACTCCGGAATCAGCCCGAAGTGCAATAGATCTCGCCCTTCCACCTGTTCGAGAAGCGTTGTCTCTTCTTCCTGACTCTTCGGCTCTACCGGAGCCTGAAAGCCCATGCTTTTCTTGCTGATCCTCCGGCGGACGATGTCGGCCATGCCTTCAAAGGCTCCACCCAGGATAAAGAGAATGTTGTTCGTGTCGATGCGGATCATCTCCTGCATCGGGTGTTTTCTCCCCCCTTGGGGTGGTACGCTGGCGATTGTCCCCTCAATCAGTTTGAGAAGCGCCTGCTGGACACCCTCCCCGCTGACGTCACGGGTAATGGAGGTGTTCTCGCTCTTTCGAGCGATTTTATCGATCTCATCTATATAGATGATACCCTGCTCTGCCCGGGCAACGTCGAAGTCGGCTGCATGGAGGAGTTTAAGGAGGACATTTTCTACATCCTCTCCCACATATCCTGCTTCCGTCAGACTCGTAGCATCTGCCATGGCAAAGGGCACTTCTAACTTCTTGGCTAACGTCTGGGCGAGGAAGGTCTTCCCGCAGCCCGTGGGGCCGAGAAGGAGCACATTGCTCTTATCGATCTCCACTTCGCTGACATTGGCCAGTCGTTTGTAATGGTTATAGACGGCTACGCTCAGGATCTTCTTCGCGCGTTCCTGCCCGATGACATAGTCATCGAGAAACGCCTTTATCTCCTTCGGCTTGGGGACCTCCGTCAGTTTCGGCGGCGCTGCCTCTTTTTCTTTTCTCGGGGTATCGATGATCTCTGCGCAGATGCCCACACAATCGGAGCAGATATTGGCGCCATTGCCGGCGATCATCTGCTGTACTTCATGGGAGGCTTTCCCGCAGAAAGAACATCGCTGAGACTGCCTTTTATTACTCACTCATCTTCCTTTTTTGTATCACCTCATCGATAATCCCATACTCCACGGCTTCCGCCGCACTCAAGAAGTGGTCTCGATCGGTGTCTTTTGTAATCGCACGCAGGGTTTTGCCTGTGTACTTGCTGAGCAGTTTATTGAGTTTTTCGCGCAGGCGGATAATTCTCTCTGCACGGATCTTGATGTCTTCTGCCTGCCCTTCTACGCCTCCGAGGGGCTGATGAATCATTATCTCGCTGTTGTCGAGGGCAAAGCGCTTGCCCTTCGTGCCGCTGGCAAGAAGGAAGGCGCCCATACTGGCGGCCATGCCGATACAAATGGTCGAGACATCACAGTGAATGAACTGCATCGTGTCGTGAATTGCTAAGCCCGCCGTAATCGTACCGCCGGGACTGTTGATGTACATATGAATATCTGCGCTCGGGTCTTCCATTTCGAGAAAGAGAAGTTGAGCGACAATGCTGTTGGCGACGTCATCCGTAACAGGACCACCTAAAAAGATGATGCGGTCTTTCAGAAGGCGCGAGTAGATATCATAACTTCTCTCCCCGGTCGGGGTGTTCTCAATGACGTAGGGAACCAGGCTCAAGACTCATCCTCCATGCTCTCTATGATCAGCTCTCTGGCTTTTCTCAGAGAAATATCTTCTTTGAGGGCTTCATACTCGTTGCTCTCATACTGTTTTGTAAGATTCTCTCGTCGCTTCTCATCGCCTGCGCTCAGTTCGTCGAGTCGCTTGTCGATGTCTTCCTGTGTGATCTCAAAGGCTTCTTTTTTTGCGATTTCACTCAGAAGAAGTGTTTCCTGAATATTCTTTACTGCCTGCGGGATAAAAGGCTCCTTGAATTTGTCTTCATCAAGCCCCATCATCTGAGAATAGCTCTTCAGATCCATTCCCTGCATGCGCAGCTGATAGTCCATCATCATGGTAAGATGCTCGACTTCATGATCGATCATCGACTGAGGAATGTCGACTTCCATGTTCTCTACAGCTTTTTCAAGCGCCTCTGCTTCTCTTTCGCTCTTTGCGAAGTTTTCTTTCTCTTCAAGGATCGACTTTCTCAGAGACTCTCTGTAGGCTTCCAGTGTATCTTCTTCTGATACATCTTTTGCAAATTCATCATCAAGTTCCGGAAGTTCTCTCTCTTTGATTTCTTTGAGCTTGATCTTAAAAGTAGCTTCTTTACCGGCGAGCTCTTCTGTATATTCTTCCGGGAAGGTCACGACGACATCGCGCTCTTCCCCGGCATCCATATCCACCATCTGCTCTTCAAACCCAGGGATAAATTGACCGCTTCCGAGTGTCAGCTCAAAGTCTTCCGCGCTGCCACCTTCAAAAGGTTCATCCCCTAAAAAGCCTTCAAAGTCAAAAATGACGATGTCGCCTTCTTTGGTCTTTCTTCCTTCTACCGGAACAATGCGGGCATTCTTACCTCGCTCTTCCTCGACGGCTTCATCGACTTCTTCCTCACTCACTTCGACGGGTTTGGCTGCAATCTTCAGTCCCTTGTACTCTCCCAGAGTCACTTCGGGGTAGAGATCGACCGTTCCGACAAGAACGATGCCTTCTTCTTTGTCAAGCTGCTCCATGTCAAAGCTGGGTTGTGCGACGGGTTTGAGATCAAGTTCTTCTATCGACTTGTCATACATGTCGGGAATCATCTCGTTCAATGCATCATCATAAAAGAGATCTTCGCCATAGTGGAGTTCCAGGAGCTTTCTGGGTGCTTTGCCTTTTCGAAAACCGGAAAGTGCAAACTCTCCTCGTTTTCTCATATAGGCTTTCTGCACAAATGGCTCCAGTTCCTCCAATGAAAAGCGGTACTCAATGACCACGCTGTTTTTCTCTCTGCTTCTTTCTTTATATTCCATATTCTTCCTCCGAATTGATAGTTACCGAAGACATTTTACAATATTACCCAAAAATAGTAAACATTATGCCGCTATTCGGCGCGCTTTTTCAGAGATTCAACTCCTTTTCTTGAAGATTCAAAAGAAAAACCTCTGTTAATCAGGAATTTTTGCCTTTTCATCGCTTCTTGAAGGCTGATATCTTCCCACTGCGAGTATTTTTTCAGAAGAATTTCTCTGATCACCTCAGGATCCTCTTCTAAATCAAGAGAGGCAATCACTTCAGAGGAGATCCCTTTTTCTCTGAGTTTTCCCCGAATGTGGTAGGGACCATTGCGTGAAGCGACACTCTCCGCATAACTTCTGGCAAAGGCAAGATCATCGATAGCGCCCCACTCTTCGAGCTTGTCGAGCACCTCTTCTGTTGGCACAAGTTCTTTTCTAATTAAATACTGTGCGACCTGTGATCTTGTGCGCATAAACTTTGTCGCATAGCGGAGTCCCGCTTCCAACGTCCACTCCCTTTTACTGAGTCTCACCATCTCTTCAAGGTCGATCTTCTCTCCTTCAAAGACAGCGTGTTGTGCCCAGATAAGTGGGTGGAGGGCATATTCTTCTCCCTCCACCGTAACCAGTACTTTCTGTGTTTCCCTTACGACGCGCTCAACGATCATAAGAAGAGCGACACGATGGAAGGGACAACAAGGCCCAGAATCAATAGAGCGATGATGACCCAGGCAACGATTCTTTGTTTGTTTCCTTTTTTCTTCTTGTTCATTTTCTACACTCACTGTCCATCCACGCCATCGCTTCACTGAATCCTTCTCGGAGGATCAGATCCGCTCGTTCATCCATCGGCGTGGAAGCTTTGTTATTCATGATCAATGGTCTTGCTCGAAAATAGCGCAGAAATCCCGCCGCAGGATAGACAACGAGACTCGTCCCTGCGACGATAAGTACTTCAGCTTCGCTGATGAGCTCTACCGCTCCATAGACGACACTCTCATCCAGGGGTTCTCCATAGAGAACAACGTCCGGGCGAATCATCCCGCCGCACGTGCAGTGCGGTACCAGGGGTTCTTCCGGCAACTCATCAAGGTCGAACTCTTTGTGACAGTGCATGCAATAGTTCTTCTTGACACCGCCGTGGAGTTCAAACACTTGGCGCGAACCGGCCGCTTGATGGAGTCCGTCGATATTTTGTGTAATGATGCCGAGGAGTCTTCCCTCCTTCTCCCACTGCGCCAGTATCTGATGACCTCTATTAGGCTTGGCAGAGGGAAAGAGCAAGTTCTGCCTATAAAAAGCAAAGAATCTCTCCGGCTCTCTAAGTAGACAGTCGATGCTGAGGACGTATTCGGGAATCGTATCATAGACTCCACCGGATGAGCGGAAATCAGGTATGCCGCTCTCTGTCGATGTGCCGGCTCCTCCGAAAAAGACAATCTTCTTTGACTCTTTCAGCCGGACAATGGCTTCTTCTCTAGTCATGATAAAAGGCATCCCTGAGGATGCCCTATACTCCCTCTTGCTCCAGCGCTTGCGCACCGGTTTCCGGCAAGTGTTCTACTTCCGGAGTACTCACCAGCTCATACGGGCTGTGTACGCTCAGTACGCTTTTGTCGAGCTGATAGTTGACAAAGAGCAGTGGCGCTTCAAAGTCCTCTCGGTTAAAGGTCATCTCATTTTCCACTACGCTGTTGGTGTTGACGCCCTGTACTTTGACATTCCATCCCTTTGGAAGGATCACATCGACCTGACTCATCTTTGCTTTGATGCAGAGGTTCATCGGCTGTGGCGAGGGTTTCGCCTTCGAGAGATCGACGACGAGATTGCTCATCAGCGTCGCAGCACAGGTATCTTCGAAGATTTCCCCTTCAAAGTCAAGTTCTTCTGCATCGAGCATGAAGAAGAAGTCGGAATCTTCCTTCAGTTTGGCAACCGTATACGCGCAGTAGCCGACGGCGACTCCCACCGCCACTCCGCCTACAACGAGTGCCGTATTCAGCATCTTGTTTCGTTTCGCCATTATTTCCCCCTATTCCAAGCCTAGTTTGGCCTTCATGGTGGCAAGGATTTCCCTAGCCTCCGATTCTACTCTTTCCGGTCGAAGATCAAAGTGTGAATACTTGCCGATCATCGAGTTCATCATATAGTGTGACACCATCAGTGTACTCTTGCGGATAACAGTGTACAGTCCCGCTAAGATCATATTGTCAAAGTCATCTCCTCCAATCAGGAGGCTGTTAAAGGTAGCCAGACGAAAACCTCCTGAAGGAAGCTCGGAAAGAATGCTGTACAGAAGAACCACTTTCTCTCCTTTGTAGTGCTTGAGAACGTACTCGTCCAGCGCTTCTTTGCCCTCTTCAATGTGAAGAAGCCCTAACGCCAGGAGATCATACTTTGTCTTGCGATAAAAGGTCTCATACTCTTTATAACGTATGATCGAGTCGATCTCGATGTCCTTCTCAAACGCCTGCTGATAGCCCACCAGACGCAGATTTTCCGTCAAAAAATGGACGCCCAGCATACAGAGGAGGGAGTGGAAGATCGTATAGCTGTCGATCCCTCTTTTAATAAAGAGTACCCCCATCCCCAGGATGGCGAACTTAGCATAATACACGTCACTCTTTTCGAATTTGTAGAGGTAGTTCAGGATGATTCTCTTCATATCGTCGAAGGAAACATCGTGAACCAGGAGTGGCGCTAATAATTGATAGGTACGGTCTCTTTCGTAGTTCGGTGAATCCTTCAAGCGGAAGTAGGTAAACTCCTCAGCAAAAGAAGCTTCCTGGGCGATCAGTTTAATATATTCGAGGATGCGGAACTTTTCCGCCACCGGTAAACGCAGGATACGCTCCAGTTCGACACCCGACAGCACTTCATTGCGAATGGTTTCCAGTTCGTTTCTCATTCCTGTTACTCCTTAATTTTAGCAAATATCATCCGGCCGGCCGGTGTCTGTAGGACACTGGTTACTTCTACCATCAGTTCTTCCCCGATACGGTTCTTCGCCTTATCGACGACAATCATAGTGCCATCATCTAAGAATCCGACCCCCTGCTCTGCTTCCTTTCCCTTTCGGAGTATTTCTACATCGAAGACTTCTCCGGGGATGGCATTGGGTTTCACCGCATTGGACAGATCATTGACGTTGAGGACCGGGATCTTCTGAAGGATAGCCACCTTATTGAGATTGTAGTCTCCTGTGATGACGGCTCCTTTGAGATCCTGCGCTAGTCTCAGGAGTTTTAAGTCCACTTCGTCGATGTCTTTATAGTCCTTAGAGGTGATAGAAACATTCATATTGGGCAGTTCCTGTAGGGTCTGAATATAATCGAGACCTCTTCGCCCCTTTGCGCGGGTCAAATCCACAGAAGAGTCCGCTATATGACGGAGTTCTTTCAGGACAAACTCCGGCACGATCAGATCGCCTTCTAAAAATCCAGTCGCCGCCACTTCGACGATGCGTCCGTCAATGATGGCTGATGTATCCAGAACCTTTGGAATGGCTCCTTTTCCCTTTGTCGGACCGGTAAATTTGGAAAAGGTCTCCGGGAGATTGGGCATATCTGACACCATGCGTCCCCCGATATAAATCCCCAGGTAACCGAGTACAACGTACGTAGGTACAGCTAAGGCGATGGCGATGAGCCGGTTGTCAATAAAACTAAAAAGATTACTGATAAACAGCGCCAAAATCAAAGCAAGTAAAAAGCCGACAGTGCCTCCCACAACTTGTGCGGGAGGACGGGAATTTATGCCTTCAGCCAAGGACTTGACGAGCACATAACCGTATTTCCACAATAGTCCAAGAAAATAAAATAAAATAATTCCAAAAATAATAGTGAGAAATGCTAGGGTAAATATGTGCTGCAGTCCTTTCAGCTGCGCGAGCCATGGCCATGCTTCCAGGATCCTCGGGTTCGTCAGCAGGTACTGCGAACCAAAGAATCCCAGAGTCAGCGCCAACAGCCACCGCGAGGCTGTTAGGAATCTCTGCAATCTAAAACCTCCTCTAATTTCGTTTCAATAATTTCAAATGACTCTTCATAAGGTAAATCTTCAATGAGCATCATCTCACTCGAGAGAATTTCAAGAGCATTATGATACAGTTGTCTCTCCCCCGAAGACAATCCCCTAGAGGAATCGATGAGTTTCAGATTGACGAGGACACTCGCCATCTGCTCGGGCGTACCGATCTTCATCTTGTCCAAAGACGTTTGGTATCGTTTGCTCCAGTTTGAGATGCCGGAATAGTCCTCAATTTCACTGTGTTCCATGGCGCTCAAAATAGTCTCTTTATCAGAGATTTTTCTTATGTTCATTTCTTCCGCACGATTCAGCGGGAATTTCAGAAGCATCTGTTTATTGCACGTTCGCAACGTGCAAAAGAGAATGCTTTCTCCGTAGAAATCCTCCTCCTGGATCTCGATGACGATCCCTGCTCCATGCATAGGATAGACAATTCTCGACCCGACTTCCATATACGCCTCCCTTCCATGTCTTTCTAATTATACCCGATTTTCGTAAAAAATGTGACCGGCAATGGAAATGCGCCCTGTTTGGAGCGCACTTCCATCTGGTTTTCCATCAAGAGCGAACTCTTCAGTACCGGAGTGTCGCTGAGACTGTTCCTCTCAGTCGCTCGTCTTGCAAAACGACGACTTCGCCTCCGGAAAGAAGTACTTTTTCAATCAGTTCGTTGATCTTCATCCGCTCGGCCGGTCCTTTATCTCCCTGAATATACAGTGTCTCAACTCTGCCATAGGCGGCCATCGGCAGGGCATTGTCAACACCTCCCACAAGGAGTCCGTCCGAAGCTTTTTTTGCGTAGTCTTCTAGAAGCTCCCTCATCCGTTCTTCGTAGCGAGGCTTTAACACTTCCTGAAGAAGGGTCCTTCTCTCTGCTACGTCCACAGAAGAGAAAGGTTTCTCGAGCTGCCTCTGCATATAAAAGCCGCCCTTTGCGAGCTCTCGGTAGTGCGAGAGGTTGTCTCTCGTGCCCGCCAGAAGGACCGGCACATCTTTCCCCTTCAAAAACTCGCTCAGCGCCTGATCGACATAGCGGAAATATTTCTCTCTTTCTTTCTCCTCTTCCTCGACTTTTGAGCGGTGCCCGTGATAGGCGCTGCCATCACCGGAGTAGGAGCCGAAATTCAGATCGGCGTGGGCATCAAAGTCATCAAAGAGTTCATCGAAAGAAGTAATGATCACATCCTGCTCCACTGGATCGGCTGTATTCTGGTTGACCCGGTACAAAGCGACACGATCTTTGCTCAGATCCAGCAGATACGCCGCATCAAAGCTTTCGTATATCTCGAGAAGCGGAAGGAGATAAAAGTGCTCTTCGACCGAAACACTCGGATCAAAAGGCTGTTCCACCCGGAACACCTCCATACCGCTCTCATCGATGAGAACAGCGAGACCTTCTTTATTTTGCTGCCAGAAATCTGCATCCGCCTGGATTCCTTCCAGGCTATCCAGCAGAGGTTTCCATACTCGCCGGTTATACTTTTCCTCCAAAAGAGCTTTCGCCTCTTGAAGAAGATTCTTAAATACAATTGGGTCCGCCTTGATTTCAGGCATAGAGCGCGAGGTCGGCTGATAGAGAGAAATCTTGGGGCTTCCTTCCTTATGCTCCAGAGCAAGATAACGATCCAAATTTGAACGCATTCCATCCTCCTTTCAGCTGTCTAATAGTGACAGAGGTTGTCTCTGCATATATTAGATATGCCCTGTCATAGGCACCTTACGCACGAATCAATACACGAAAAGAGAAACCACAGGCAAGAAAGTGGTTTCCCCAAAAAAGTCATCAGAACGTGATGACGGAATATCCTTTATCAACAAAAGGTCGCAGGCCTGCATGCCCTTTCATATCATCGAGGAGGGTGAGGTCTGTCTTTTGGACATCCTCCAGTACCCCTAATGTAGCGGAGCACGCCTTGCAGACACCGGCGATCAGTCCCAGCTCCTTCGCTCTCAGGTACAGCGGCTGCTGCTTTTCTTCAAACACCGGCACCAGCGTGACAGAAGCTCCCTCAAAAACTATTTTTACTTCATCACCCCGCTCATTTAGGTCCAGAGCATTAAGTAATACATGTACGAAACACATTTCGTCGCCTCTCATGGCGTAAATGACAAATTTCTCCATAATCTACCTCTCAATTCCAATCAACAGTTCACCTATATATACCCAGCCATCGCGCAAATGCCCAGTTGTTCTTCTAAAAGGTGTAAAAAGAGCCTCACATTCCCCATTACGGGAGAATGTCAGGCTCCTATGATCATGAATTATCTTTGCATGTCTCTTCTACAATGGCTTTGACCAAGGTGTTCTCAAGTTCCTTTACAATGCGGTTGATGAGCTTTCTTTCTGTCGGATCAAGCGTACTCAACACTTCTGCTTCCGCCCGGAAAATGGGTTCAAAGACACACCTGCTGAATTCTGCGCCTTTTTTCGTCAGTCTGATTCTCTTCTTCCTGCGGTCATCCTTATCTTCTTTCGCTTCAACGTACCCCTGATCCAAGAAGGTGTTCATGACAACACTTACGGTCTGCTTCGGCAAATGCGTCAATTTAACAATTTCTTTTTGAGTTACATGGTCTTCCAACCTGTAAATGGCTTCGAGGACGACAAAACTCATACGTGTCAATCCCATACTCAAGGCGTACTGATGATACAATTCATCGATATTACGCCAGCCTTCCAACAGTCTACTGGTTTCCGAATGTTTTTCTTTCATTTTTTCTCCAATTTTTGTCATCACTGCCATGCATCATGTACACAGACTGACAGCTATGCAACAGGATTTCTTTTTAAAAGAATTCCACAAAGAATTATACTACTGCGACAATAGGCCCATCAAACAAAAATCAATGGTGATGTTATTGAGGTTTTGCTTGACAGTCTAAGCTGAAGGGATATTCATTATCCATAGTAAAGTATTGGAGCGATTATATCAATACTACATAGAAATACTTTTTTCTTTAACGATTTGATTGACTTTTTCCATCAACTCTCTGTCCGACTGGATATCCGCATCGTAGGGATAGACCTTGGCTACTTCATCAAATAGTTTATGCAATCGTTGGGCTTTTGATTCATCTTTCTCGACCATTCGGCTCACAATGTACTGCGTCCGGATGACTGCCGGAAACTTCTTCATATTCTGAATAAACGCCGCCATCCCCTCTTCATACCACTCCGACAGTCTCTCGCTCTCCCCTCTAATAAGTAGATCTGCTGTGAGAAGATCGGAGATGAGGAGGTTCCTATGTAGCGGATTGAGCGAATCTTCTTTAAGAAGTTCTTCTATATACACTGTGGCTTCTTCGAGCCTACCCTCATCCATGAGCCGGTTGGCGATCATGACATTGTGGGAGGCATTGAGTCCATAGACCAACTCTTCGCTCGGAAA
>CALFKA010000234.1 GCA_937880545.1 uncultured Clostridia bacterium
TATCAAGATAGTTTTTTGAACAAAGCCCGGAAAGAGAGGATGATCGTCACCATCTTTCTCATCAGTGGCTATCAGATCCGAGGTCAGGTCAAAGGCTTTGACAACTTTACGATTCTCATTGACTCCGATGGAACGCAGCAGTTGATTTACAAGCACGCCATCAGCACGCTGATTCCTGCTAAAGCTCTCAATTTCCAGGAAGACGAAGATGAGTTATAGAAATCTTGGCATCAGTGAGGGTGTGGAGAAATGGGTAGAAAAGCAAGATGAGGCCTTACGGCCTCTCTTTTCAAGTATGCAAAAGGTAAAAGAGCTTACGACTCTTCGCGTCATGGAGGCACTTTCTCACTGTGGCGTAAGAGACCTTCATTTTCATTCCTACACAGGATATGCCTATGACGATCCGGGACGGGAAGTGACTGAAGAAGTGTATGCCCGTGTCTTTGGGACCGAAGACGCCCTTGTGCGCCCCGCCATTGCCTCAGGCACACATGCCCTGAGCCTGATGCTTTCGGGATGTCTGCGAGCCGGTGAGGAACTCCTGATGATCTCGGGCGCTCCTTATGATACTCTGCATGGCGTCATCGGGATCAATAAGAAAAACGGAGCCACTCTAACAGAGCAGGGGGTTCGCTATACAGAAGTGCCACTCACGGAGGACGGCGGCTTTGATACGCAGAAGATCTCTGAGGCATTGAAAACAAAACCGAAGATGGTCTATATTCAGCGCTCCCAAGGCTACAGTTTTCGAAGAAGCTTTACAGAAAGCGAAATAGGTTCTATGATATCCATGATCCGAGATGTTTCACCATATTCCATAGTTGCCTTAGATAACTGCTATGGTGAGTTCACCTCCGTGCGAGAACCCGGCCATTTGGGAGCGGATATCTTTGCCGGGAGCCTCATAAAAAACCCCGGTGGGGGGCTCGTCGCCAGTGGGGGCTACATCGTCGGAAGAAGCGATCTCATTGAGCAGTGTGCCTTCAAGTTGACGGCACCGGGTCTGGGAAAAGAGATCGGAGGAACTTTTGGAACGACACGTTCTGTCCTTCAGGGGCTGCTGTTTGCTCCCACTGTCACCTATCACGCTCTAAAAAGCGCTGCACTCTTTGCCAAGTGCTATGCAGATCTAGGCTATGAAGTCAATCCCCCCTTTGATGGGGAACGACAGGACATCATTGAAGCCGTTAAACTTGGGAGTGCGGAGAAACTTCTGGCTTTCTGCGAAGAGGTACAAAAATCCTCTCCCGTAGACGCACAGGTCCTCCCGGTTCCGGGAGATATGCCGGGATATACCGATCCCGTCATTATGGCAGCCGGAACTTTTGTACAGGGCGCCAGCATTGAACTCAGTGCAGATGGCCCCTTACGAGAACCATTCACTGTCTACCTGCAGGGCTCGCTTCTGTATGAACAGGGGAAACTTGCCTTGATGCGGACGATACAACGACTTCATCCTGAGATGAAGTAAGAAATACAGGAGGATCGATCCATGCTTCGTTTAGGTTTGGATATCGGTTCGACCACCGTAAAATTGGTGGCATTAGATGAGGAATTCAACCTCGTTTTTAAAAAATATATGCGCCACTATTCGAGCATTCGCGAAACC
Organism: uncultured Clostridia bacterium; assembly: GCA_937880545.1. Classification (GTDB taxonomy): domain Bacteria; phylum Bacillota; class Clostridia; order Peptostreptococcales; family Acidaminobacteraceae; genus DUVM01. The sequence goes on from CALFKA010000234.1 coordinate 1,610, forward strand.
ATCTCTCGCATCTTTACATCCGCCATGGATGAGCTGAAAGGTGCCCGGGTCTCTCTCATGATTACCGGATCCGGTGGCTATGCGATTTCAAAGCTCCTGAGTATCCCCTTTATTCAGGAGGTTGTCGCCTGCACGCGTGCGATAGAGACTTTTATTCCCACCACCGATGTGGCCATTGAATTGGGCGGCGAAGACGCGAAGATTACGTACATTTCCGATACGCTCGAGCAGCGTATGAATGGAACATGTGCCGGAGGGACAGGTGCCTTCATCGATCAGATGGCGTCCCTCATGAAGACAGATCCCGCCGGACTCAATGAGTTGGCAAAAGACCATGATCAGATCTATCCGATCGCTTCACGCTGCGGTGTCTTTGCAAAGACGGATGTGCAGCCCCTTCTCAATGAGGGAGCAGCTCCATCGGATATAGCGGCGAGTATACTCTATGCCGTCGTTCACCAGACGATCAGTGGCCTGGCTCAGGGCAAACCGATTCGTGGAAATATCGCACTTCTCGGAGGGCCTCTGCACTATATGTCGGAGCTCAGAGGTGCTTTTAGCGATACTCTCAATCTTACAGATGAGCAAGTGATTTTCCCGGAAGATGCACAGTATTATGTCGCCATGGGGGCGGCGCTGTGCACAGAAGACGATGAAGGAGAGCACTTTGAGTGTATCTACGAACGTCTGTGCGCCCTCGATGGTCTCCATGGAGATGAAGAACTTACGCTAGATGCGCTTTTTGAGACGGAAGAAGACTATGCTGTCTTTAAAGCTCGTCATGACAAAGCGAAAGTGCATCGCAGAGAACTCAGTGACTATAAAGGCGAGGCTTATTTGGGCATCGATGCCGGAAGTACGACGACAAAACTTGCCCTAGTATCTACGGAAGGAGAGCTACTCTACTCGAGTTATGGCTCGAATGAAGGAGCGCCCCTCCAATCCGTCGTAGCCTTTTTGAAAGATTTATATGAAGTCCTTCCTGAGGATGTGTGGATTGCCGGATCCTGTGTGACAGGCTATGGCGAAGCACTGATTAAGGAAGCGCTGATGGTCGATAGGGGAGAGATCGAGACCGTTGCCCATGTCCGCGGTGCACAGCACTTCTTACCGGAAGTCGACTTTGTGCTGGATATCGGCGGACAGGATATGAAAAGTATGCAGATTGAAGATGGCGTCATCAACTCCATCACATTAAATGAAGCCTGCTCCTCCGGTTGTGGCAGCTTTATTGAGACCTTTGCAAAGAGCGTCAACCTCAATGTGGCAGACTTTGCAAAACTCGGTATTGAAGCGCAGAAACCCGTCGACCTAGGTACTCGCTGCACTGTCTTTATGAACTCACGCGTCAAGCAGGCGCAAAAAGAAGGCTGCTCCCAAGGTGATATCTCTGCAGGGATTTCTCTCTCGGTCATCAAAAATGCACTCTTTAAGGTGATTCGTCTGCGCTCTAGTGAGAGTCTTGGTAAAAACATCGTTGTGCAGGGCGGGACTTTTTACAATGACTCGGTGCTTCGCGCCATGGAGATTGTCAGTGAACGTGAAGTCATCCGACCTGATATCGCCGGACTTATGGGAAGCTTTGGCGCAGCGCTGATTGCAAGAGATCATCCAACGGATCAACCCACCACTCTTCTAAATGCTGAAAAACTCGATCAGCTCACAGTGGAAGTCCGCACAGAACACTGTAAGTACTGTACAAATCAGTGTCTCTTAAGCCTCAGTGACTTTGGGGATGGAAGGACCTTTATCTCCGGCAATCGCTGTGAGAGAGCTCTGGGACTAGAGAAGAAGAAAACGGAACTTCCCAATCTGTTCGAATACAAATATAAGAAACTGTTTTCCTATCGCTCTCTCCCGGAAAAAGAAGCAAAGCGAGGCGTCATCGGTATTCCAAGAGTCCTCAATCTCTATGAAGACTATCCTTTCTGGCATACTTTCTTCACCAAGCTGGGCTACCGGGTAGTCCTCTCAAGGCCTTCCAACCACGCCCTGTATCTTGACGGGATGGAGAGCATCCCCTCTGAGTCCGTGTGCTACCCTGCAAAACTGGCGCATGGTCACATTGTGGACCTTCTAAAGCGTGGGGTGAAGAAAATCTTCTATCCATGCATACCTTTTGTGCCAAAAGAAGACAAAGGCTCCAACAACCACTATTCTTGTCCGATTGTCACGTCGTATCCGGATACACTTCGTGTCAATATGGAAGCACTCCATGAACCTGGAGATCGGAAGAGCACACGTCTGAACTCCAATCACATC
>CALFKA010000235.1 GCA_937880545.1 uncultured Clostridia bacterium
CCACCGAGATCTACACTCTTTCCCTACACGACGCTCTTCCGATCTAGACTCTGGAGGAGTCGCTCCACATCGTTGACCATATCTTGATGTTCCGCTTCACTCTCTTCCGGAAGCACGTACTTGACGAGCTCGACCTTTCCGAACTCATGCTGACGGATGATGCCGCGGGTGTCTTTTCCTGCAGAACCCGCTTCTCTTCGGAAGCAACGTGTATAGGCTGTCATGTAGATGGGAAGATCGGTAAACGAATAGATCTCATCTCTCAGGTAGTTCGTGAGGGTCACCTCCGCTGTCGGGATGAGGAAGAGGTCGTCCGATCCGACGTGATACATATCCTCTTCAAACTTCGGCAACTGCCCTGTTCCCGTCATGCTGGCGCGATTGGCGAGGACCGGTGTATTCATCTCCAGGTACTTTCCGGTATCGGTGTGAAAGTCCAGAAAGTAGTTAAACAGAGCACGCTCCAATCGGGCAGCGACGCCTTTAACAAACGTAAAGCGCGAGCCTGTGACCTTGGCGCCTCGCTCAAAGTCAAGAAAATCTCTCTCTACCCCGATGTCCCAATGAGCTTTCGGTTCAAAGTCAAATTTCGTCGGTGTGCCCCATTTGCGCTGCACCGCATTGGCGGAATCGTCGCTTCCCACAGGCACTTCTTCCTGAGGAATATTGGGCACGAAGAAGAGGAGGTTGTTCATCTCTTCTTCTACTTCTTTAAGGAGTCCCTCTTCTGTCGAGATCCAGCCGGAGAGATCTTTGAGATAACTCAGGAGTTCACTCACGTCCTCTCCCGCTTTCTTTTTCACGGGAATTTCTCGGGAGAGACTGTTCTGCTTTGCTTTCTTTTCTTCGAGAAGTACCAGGATCTCCCGGCGTCTCTCTTCCAGTGTTTTAATGCGCAGAAGACCGAAGTCTCCCCCGCCCCGGCGCTCCACGCCTTTTAACACTTCGTCAAAATCTCTTCGAATGCGTTTGATATCGTACATGGTTCCTCCTTATGTGTAAAGAATGAGCATGATATACTTCAGGGGAACATCCCCTACTGACTCTATAGAATGTGATTCACCGGTGCGACAAACAGATATATCTCCTGGCTCTAGAATATACTCTTTCTCCCCATCAAAATATAAAGCGCTGCCTTCAAGAATATAATATGCTTCCTGATCTCCTTCATGCTGATGAAGTCCGATTGAGTCTCCTATGGCTATGGTCGACATGCCATAGAGTCTTCCTTTTCCATGGAAATCCTCAGCTTCGAAGAATTCGGTAACCTGTACCGAACCTTTGCCTCCTTTGAGACCAGGGATGATTTTTCTTTTAAGTTCGTGATTTCTCTTAACCATAATGCCTCTAATAAAATAAAAAACCCGTCCCTTCAAGGGACGAGCCGATACCCGCGTTGCCACCCTAGTTGATTCAAAAGAATCCACTCGTTCAATTCTGCTCAGAGGTAGATTCAAAGGTTCCTCTGTCCCTTCACAGCATCCAGGGACTCTCTGAAAGAGGGTTTGCCCCCTACTATGTCTCGTCAAAGCAGATCTTCAGTTCTCTGTGAGTGTAGCATAAGAACGCTTTTGTTGGCAAGAAAAAGCAACCCCCAACACAAGAATGTCTCAGTAGTTACCCTTGCCTTTCAAGATAGCGAGGTATTTTTCCAGTTCCTCGATCTCATACTCTACTATCATCTTTTCCAGTAAAGAGGATTCTTTCTTTCCTGATGCATGATATACATCAAATGCCTCATAGTATTTTTGACGATCAGTGTATTTGATATCAACCGGAAGGAAACCGTGGCGGATGAGTTCAAAATTCATGATCAGCCGCCCTGTGCGACCATTGCCATCAATAAATGGATGAATCGCTTCGAACGCCAGATGGAATTGAGCGGCAGCCGTGATCAAATGCTTCTCATCTTTCCCTACGTTGTCAAATGCTATTGGCTCTTCCCTTGTTCTTTTTCATAACTAAGATCAAGGAAACGGAGAGACTCAACTGTCATGGGTTATTTCGTTCCAAAGAGACGATCCCCTGCATCGCCAAGACCCGGGACAATGTAGGCGTCTTCATTGAGCACTTTGTCGACCGCTGCGCAGAAGATAGATACATCGGGGTGCGCTTTATGAAGCACATCAATACCTACAGTAGAAGCGATGATGCAGACCCATTTGATATTCTTTGCGCCCCGCTGTTTAAGAAAATCCACTGCAGCGATGGCACTTCCCCCCGTAGCGAGCATTGGGTCAAGAAGAATGACTTCGCTCTCGGAGATATCCTCCGGCAGTTTGCAGTAGTACTCGACAGGATCATGGGTGTCGTGGTCTCGGTAAAGTCCGATATGACCTACCCTTGCATGCGGAAGGAGCTTCTGCATGCCGCTGACCATGCCAAGTCCCGCCCGCAGGATGGGAACCAGGGAGATCTTCTGATCAGCCAGTTTCCAGGCTTTGGTGGGACAGATGGGTGTCACGATGTCCACTTCTTTCAAAGGGAGAGTCCTCGTCACTTCGTAGGCCATCAGCATGGAGAGCTCTTCCGTGAGTTCTCGGAAGTCCTTGCTGATCGTCTCTACATCCCGAAGAAGGGTCACTTTGTGCTGAATTAAGGGGTGGTTGAAGATGAATACGTTGTTTTCTCGTTCCATAGGCTTCTACAGAGTCTCACCGGACTCTGTTTCTCCTTTCGTCTCGTCCTGAGGAATCTCGTGTTCATAGAGAAGAATCTTTTCTATCTCCTCTTCTTTTAATAGACGGAAGAGACGTCCCTTGGCCTTATCAAGCGCCTCAGCAAGCTTTTTACCTCGCTTACCTGCAGCTTTCGCAAGCTCTTTTTCACCGAGAGGGGCTTCCAGAGAGATCCCATAATAGTCTCTAAGAAGCTGAGCTTCTTCCTCTCGGAAGGCCTCCTTCAAGATCCCTTCAATTCTCTCCCAGTTCAGGCTTGTGTATTCCACGTCGTCTCCTCTTTCTTATCCATTATAGAACAATTTCTTTCAGAGAGCGAAAAAATCATCAGAGCGGGTTTAGAACTCTTCCGACTGAGGCGGGAGAGCACGAAAGGACTGCTGCAGATCACCCTCCGTAAGACCTGTGTTTTCAAGAAGGCCTTTGTGGAACGCCTGATAGGCGGCGAGGTCAAAAGTGCCCGTTCCCGTCAGGCCAAAGACGATGACTTTCTTTTCTCCACTCTCTTTGCACTTGAGGGCTTCCTCCACCGCTGCCTTGATGGCATGGGCTGACTCGGGAGCAGGGAGAAGGCCTTCACACCTGGCAAAACGCACGGCGGTCTCGAAGACGTCCTTCTGACCATAGCTTCTTGCTTCTTCGATAAAGCAGTCGTGATAAAGTTGCGAGAGGATCGGGCTCATGCCGTGGTAACGCAGCCCTCCGGCATGACCGGCAGGGGGAACAAAGGTAGCACCAAGTGTGTACATCTTGGCAAGCGGAGTTACTTTCCCCGCGTCACAGTAATCATAGGCAAACTTGCCCTTTGTGAGGGAGGGACACGACGCCGGCTCCACTGCGATAAAATAAGGTGCTTTCTTCCCCGCGAGCTTGTCACCGATAAAGCCTGCGAGGAGCCCACCGAGATTGGAGCCACCTCCTGCACAGCCGATGACGATATCCGCCTCTACCTCTAAGTGGTCGAGCGCCGTTCTCGTCTCAAGCCCGATAACTGACTGATGCAAAAGGACCTGATTTAACACACTTCCCAAAGTGTAGCGGTAGCCCGGAGTATTCATCGACACCTCCAAGGCTTCGGAGATGGCCATGCCCAGGGAACCCGAACTCTCCGGATCTTTCTCCAGAAAGGAGCGTCCCATCTTTGTCATACTCGAGGGAGAAGGGGTTACCGTTGCCCCATAGGTCTCCATCAGGACTTTTCGGTAAGGCTTCTGCTGCGCGGAGCAGCGCACCATGAAGACCTTGAGGTCAAGCCCAAAGTACGCACACGCCATCGAGAGCGCAGTGCCCCACTGACCGGCACCTGTCTCTGTGGTGACACCCTTAAGACCTTGCTCTTTAGCATAATACGCCTGCGCAATGGCGGAGTTGAGTTTGTGGGAGCCGGAGGTATTTCCTCCTTCGTACTTGTAGTAGATCTCTGCGGGTGTATCGAGTTCTTTTTCAAGACAGTACGCTCTTACCAGGGGTGAAGGACGATACATCCGAAAGAAGGCTTGCACCTCTTCCGGGATCGGTATAAAGCGGTCGGTATCATTGAGCTCCTGTCTGGCAAGTTCGGTGCAGAAGATGGGTTCGAGATCCTCTACCGTGACGGGTTTAAGGGTGGTCGGGTGCAGAAGAGGGCGGTGATCAGTCTTCATGTCGGCGCGCACATTGTAGAATGCCTTCGGTAGCTCACTCTCGGGGAGATACGTCTTGTACGGAATGTGTTTCATCTCTTTCTCTCTTTCCGGACATAGGCATCAAAAAAGCCCCTGTCCACAGTTTGATTGCTGGGACAAGAGCTTGAGCTCCTGCGGTACCACCCGGCTTGGTGGATATAATCCACCCACTCACAGTGCACCAACATGCACCTGCCTCCTGACGCGAGGCTGTCGTCTAGGCTACTCTCTTTGCGATTTCGCTTCGCCCTCCCCGGACCATTCGGACAGTTTGCCGTGTCACCTTCTCACCACCAGGCGACTCTCTGAAACGGATCCACTATCGTACTCTCCCGGATCATCGGTTTTGCTTATCCTACACCCGTGTGGCAGTTTTGTAAAGAGGTTTCTTTATTTTTATATTTATCCTTCGATCTCATACTCGTCGAGCGCATCCGGATCAAGGATTATGATCTTTCTGTGGCCTTTCAATCGGAGGAGTCCCTCCTCCTGAAGTTCCGACAGTTTTCTACTTAGGGTCTCCTGACTCATGCCGAGCTGGGAGGCAAAGTCTCCCTTTGTCATGGGGAGGTTGATCTCTTTTTTCCCATCCGCCAGTTCAAGAAGAGCGTCAATGAGGCGCCGAGTGACCGACGTCAGACTGATAGATTCAATCCGACTCTCTGCCTTTTCGAGTCTTCTCGATAGTTCGTCCATCACTTTAAAAGCGATGGAAGGGTATTTGCTCATCAGCTCTTTGAGTTTTTGGCCTTGAAGAGTGCAGAGTGTGCTGTCTTCGATGGCTTCGGCATAATCGGTCAGAGGAAGAGACGAAAAGAGGGAAAGTTCACCAATAAACTCTCCCATACCGATCACTTCAAGGACTTGCTCTTTTCCGCTCTCGCTTAGGCGGTATCGTTTGACCTTGCCGGTGTAGAGGACGAATAGTGTTCCTCCCTCGTCACCCGCTCCGTAGACCATCTCGCCCTTTTTGAGTTCCCTTGAAGCGGCAATATGCGCAATCTCCGACATTTCTACCGGGTTGAGTCCTTTAAAGATCGGCACATGCTCTAAGCATCCGCGATGGCCTTCACAACTGGGGCAACTGTGTGTCATGAAACACTCTCCTCTAAATTAGATATTAATATGGTGCTCTTTGTATCGGAGCAGGCGCATGGCATTGATGATGACCAGGAGCACCGACCCTTCATGGACGAGCATGCCCAGGGACATATTGACAGTTTTGAAGATGACACCGACCAACAGAACAGCGACGACGATCAGGGCAAAGGTAATGTTCTGCTTGATATTATTGGAAGTGGCGCGACTCAAGCCCATGGCATAAGAGAGCTTTCCGATATCTGCACTCATAAGGACCACATCTGCGGTCTCCATGGCGACGTCGGTGCCGGCTCCGCCTATAGCGATGCCCAGATCGGCTGATGCGAGGGCGGGAGCGTCGTTGACACCGTCACCGACCATGGCAACCCGTCCGTATTCTTGTGCCAATTCGTCGAGCACGCGGACTTTGTCTTCCGGGAGGAGCTCGCTGTACTGGCCATCAAGACCCAGTTGATGGGCGACTGCCTGTGCTGCTCGGCGGTTGTCTCCTGTGAGCATGACGACTTTTTTGATGCCTAAACCTTTTAGGTCTGCCACGAGGGATTTCGCTTCTTCACGGATCTTGTCAGCGACAGAGATAATACCTAGAATCTCGTCTTTTGTCCCGATGATGACAGCGGTCTGGCCCTTTTCCTCTTCTGAACTCAGTTCTTCTTCGTGTGTAGTGACATCTATACCCTGGGAAACGAAGAGCTTTCGGTTTCCAATGAAGTACTCTTTTCCTTCATGGGTGAAGGCGAGTCCCTGGCCAATCAACATGCGCGCATCTTCAGGTGCCGGCACCGGTTCTCCTGTGCGACTCTCGGCCTCTGCAATGATCGCCTTGGCGAGGGGATGCTCTGAGTAAGACTCCCCGATCGCAGCAAGTCTGAGCAGTTCGTTTTCTTCCATCGTATAGGCGGACACACGGGTCACACCGGGTTTTCCTTCTGTAAGAGTACCGGTCTTATCAAAGGCTACGACTTTGACATTTCCGAGCTTCTCCATGATGTCTCCGCCCTTAACGAGGACGCCGTGCCTGGCACCATTTCCAATGCCCGCGACGATGGCGACGGGGGTGGAGATGACCAGAGCGCCGGGGCAGGAGATGACCAGG
>CALFKA010000236.1 GCA_937880545.1 uncultured Clostridia bacterium
ACCACCGAGATCTACACTCTTTCCCTACACGACGCTCTTCCGATCTCTACGTATACTGTGAGTGAAAGGAGGAAAGTATGGAATCAACGCCGATTGTTGATCGAGTTTATGCTGCAAAAGGAGATTCCACCGCTGCCGACTCTCTCATCCGCGACTATCTTCCTTTCATCAAAGCACAAGCTTACAAAGTCGTGGGCAGTATGATCACGGAAGAAGATGATGAACTGAGTATTGCCATGATCGCATTCCACGAAGCCATCGAGTCCTACTCCCGGTTCCGAGGTGCTTTCCTCCCCTACGCCTCCCTGATCATAGAGAGGCGATTGATCGACTATCACCGAAAGGAAAAGAGACATTACGGTCAACTTTCCATCGATGTACCGGTCATGGAAGACGGAGCAACAACATACTCAGATACCCTGGAGGATAAAAAGGATACTTATGGTGACATCCATATGCGCGATGCAACTCGCAGCGAGATTATGGAGTTGACAGCGCAACTTCAGGAGTATGGTCTGTCGCTGAGTGACATCACGGAAAACTCACCAAAACAAGAAAGAACCCTTGAGAGCTGCCAGTTAGCTCTCGCCCATGCCCGAGCTTTTCCCAGGCTCATCGAGGAGTTTAAAAGAACGAAAAGGCTCCCACTAAAAGAGCTGTCGGAAGGCTCCGGTGTTGAAAGAAAAACATTGGAAAGACACAGAAAATATTTGATGGCCCTTCTACTGATCTACTCAAATGGTTATGAGATCATCCGAGGGCATCTCAAACAGATTGTATATCAAAAGAAAGGAGGATTCACGGCATGACCTACCTGGTAATGGAAGCAAAACCCAGTTATTGTATCGTCCTCGACGAAGCCGGCCGCTTCATTAAAGCCGCCAACTTCGACTATGAGATCGGCCAGACCACCGGGGAAATTCACGAACTCACCATTGCGACACCCAGATTTACCCTGCGACACTTCGGTGCCATAGCAGGAAGTATCGCCGCCGTCAAGATCGGAAGAGCACACGTCTGAACTCCAGTCACATCACGATCTCGTA
>CALFKA010000237.1 GCA_937880545.1 uncultured Clostridia bacterium
TTCCTCCATGAACTCACCTGAAATCTCATCGTGGAATTCGGAGGGAATATAACGGAGGGCATTGGCGAGCGCCAATTCCTTCTCACTGTCACTTAAGGGACAGGGTCGTCTTGGGGCACGTCGAATTCCCGGAAGGAATGATTTCTTTTCGGGAAGTCGCTCAAATGTCAGATTCATAAAACCTCCTATTTTGAGGAGAGCTTTTCTAGCATATCCACGGTCATGGCATCGAGATCATATTGAGGATTGAATCCCCACTGTTTTTTTGCCTCCGTGCAGTCCAAGCTATCAGGCCAGCTCTCCGCAATCGCCTGACGCACAGGATCAACGTCGTAATCGAGGGTAAAATCGGGCATGACTTTCTGGATGGAAACTTTCAGTTCTTCCGGATCAAAACTCATGGAAGATACGTTGAAGGCATTTCGGTCTACCAATTTGGCAGGATCAGCTTCCATGAGATCGATGATGCTCTCCACCGCATCAGGCATGTACATCATATCCATCTTTGTTCCGGCTGCGATAAATGATGTGTAGTGCTTCTGTTTCAGCGCGTCATAGTAGATGTGAACGGCATAGTCTGTCGTACCTCCTCCGGGAAGGGCTTTATAGGAGATCAATCCCGGGAAGCGCAGGCCTCTCGTGTCAATGCCGAATTTGAGATGATAGTAGTCACAGAGGAGTTCTCCTGCGACCTTGCTGACGCCATACGCTGTCGTCGGTCTCTGGATCGTCACCTGTGGAGTATTGACTTTGGGAGTGGAGGGACCAAAGGCTCCGATGGAGCTTGGCACGAAGAGTGCTGTTCCCAGTTCTTTCGATACATCGAGTGCATTCTGAAGTCCACCCATGTTGATATGCCACAGAAGTTCAGGATCCTTCTCCCCTACCGCTGACAAGACCGCTGCCAGGTGCAGGATGGTATCGACATTGTGCTTTTTGGCAATCTCATAGAAAGCCTTACCATCGGTCACGTCGAGTTTTTCAAACAGCGGTTCATTTGGGATGTCGGCGCTGACACCGCGAGCGGATGTGATGACATTCTCCTTGCCATACAACTCTCGCAGTCTCTCAGCGAGATCGACTCCGATCTGTCCAGTGGATCCTGTAATCAGAATTTTCTTCATGTACTTCCCCCATTCTTATTGTTATAGGCTTATGTGAATCAAAAGCTCGGCAGTAAAGTGCCTCCACTCTTTCACGTAAACGGAAAGGCGGTTGTGTTTCTACACTTATTGAGTCATGGTACCGATAGTCCGCGTTTCTTAATGACACTTTTTTTGTCATGTGGCTCGGACTCATCAGAAGACTCCTGTGTAATACCACCGTCTTCTGTGAAAAAGCGGCCTTCGATTTCATGCCGCCTATAATGATCTGTTTCATGGCAGAAAAGCAGCGGATTTTCAAGCTTTTTTCACTCGCTATTCTCCACTCTCTTCGTTATGATTATAACTGTTGAAATCGCACAGTGTCAACGAACGCATAGGAGGGTGTCGGTCTAAAACCGGTGCTTTCATGCTGTACAAGGATGTCTGTCATAAAAGAGGTTTTTCTCTCGTTCGTGCTCTATTTTTTATAGACCTGATGACCGCCAAAGGCTCGCCGCAGAAGGGCTACAACCCTTTCACTCAGGTGATCAGCGTCTTTTGTCTTAAACCTTGAAAATAGCGCAGACGCCAGTGTCGGAATTGCGACATGGCGCTCTAGAGACTCTTGCAGAGTCCAGCCCGCTTCGCCTGATGTATCGATGATGCCTCGGACCTGATCAAAGTCAGGCTCCTGAAGAACCTCCGCCGCGAGATTCATGAGGCTTCCCGATATTGTGGAGCCGTTGGACCAGATGGAGCAGGTCTGCGCCAGATCCACCGGATAGGGTCCACTGCTTAATAGATCGAGTCCTTCTCCGATAGCCGCCATCATGGCGTACTCGATACCGTTATGGACCATCTTCACGTAGTGACCGCTTCCACTCTCTCCGAGATAAGCATAACCGCCTTCATGGGCCAGATCGACAAAGAGCCTCTCCACACGGCGCACAACGGACTCCTCGCCGCCCACCATGAAACAGGCTCCTTTTCGCAGGCCCTCTAATCCTCCGCCGATCCCGACATCAATGTAACCAACTCCTAAGCGCTTCCATCTGTCATGACGGAGAATGGTGTCCTTATAATGACAATTGCCCCCATCCAAGAGGATATCATCCTCTCTTAAGTAGGGGGCAAGCTGATCTTGTATTTCATCCATCGCCAAAGCAGGCACCATGAGCCAAATCACGCGAGGCGTGCTCTGGCAGGCAAAAAACGGATCGAGTTCGTTAAATATCGACACGCCGCGGAGACGCTCTGTCTTCTCGAGTTCCAGCGGACTCCGGTTAAACAGGCACACAGCGTGTCCTGTCTCCATCAGGCGAAGTGCTAATGCCTCCCCCATCTTTCCTCCACCATACACTCCAACCTGCATAAGCTCCTCCCAAATGACGGCACCCGGCTTAGGTCGTATTTCTGCCGGAAGTAAAATCTAGAAGTTCGCGGTTCTAGGTGTTCGCGGATAGGCGATGACGTCGCGGATATTAGCTACCGCAGTGACGTACTGCAGCATGCGCTCAAATCCGAGGCCAAAGCCAGAGTGAACAGCCGTGCCGAAGCGGCGCAGATCGAGATACCATTCATAGTTCTCCATGTGCATCTCACGCTCTTCGATGGCGGCTTTGAGGCGCTCATAGTTTTCTTCGCGTTCTGAGCCTCCGACGATTTCTCCTACAGCGGGAACCAAAAGATCCATCGCCCGGACGGTCTTTCCATCGGGGTTTTGTTTCATGTAGAAGCTCTTGATGGCTTTCGGGTAGTCGGTGACAAAGACCGGTCCCCCAAAGTGCTCTCCGGCAAGATACTTCTCATGCTCGGTCTGGATGTCCATCCCCCACTCCACCGGGTACTCAAACTTAATACCGGAGTCAAGGAGGATCTCTACCGCTTCCGTATAAGTGACTCTCTTAAAGGGTGTCTCCACTACGTTTTTCATTCGATCCAGTAGGGTGTTATCTAAGCGGTCATTGAAGAATTTCATCTCCTGAGGCGCTCTTTCCAGACAGGCCTTCACCAGGTGCTTGACCATGTCCTCCACCACTTGCATGTTGCACTCGAGGTCACAAAAACTCATCTCCGGCTCAATCATCCAGAACTCTGAAGCGTGGCGGGGAGTATTGGAGTTTTCAGAGCGGAAGGTCGGCCCAAAGGTATAGACCTTTCCAAAGGTCAATGCAAAAGGCTCCACGGCGAGCTGTCCTGACACGGTCAGGAAAGTCTCTTTTCCGAAGAAGTCTTTCTTGTAGTCTACTTTTCCCTCTTCTGTCAGAGGAGGGTTCTGCATGTCGAGAGTGGTGACGCGGAACATATCTCCGGCTCCCTCGGCGTCTGTCCCTGTAATGAGAGGGGTATGGACATAGATGAAGCCTCTCTCCTGGAAGAATTCGTGCACTGCAAAGGCGAGGATGCTTCGCATTCGAAAAACTGCCTGGAACATATTGGTACGGGGGCGCAGGTGCTCAATCGTGCGCAGGTACTCCAAGGTATGGCGCTTCTTCTGAAGCGGAAAGTCCTTGTCGCTTTCCCCCAGTACTACGATTTTCTCAGCAGCCAGCTCATAGGGCTGTTTGGCGGCAGGTGAAGCGACCAGCTCTCCGTGCACCTCGATAGTAGAGGACAATCCCAAATGGTCAATCTCCTCATAATTAGCAAGCTCCGGTGAAAAGACTATTTGCAGCGGATCCATCTGACTTCCGTCATTGAGTTCAATAAAGCCCACATTGGTGGAAAGTCTCTTGTTGCGGATCCATCCGGAGACGACCAGCGCTTTGCCCAGATACTCATCCGGGTGCGCCAACAGCTCTTTGATTAGCATGTATTCCTCCTCTAAAGAAAGCGGCTCGTGATCAAGCCGCTGACATCGAAATCTGTGATGGTAGGACTATAAGTTATTTTAGCCTAAAATATCCTTTTCTGTCATCATTTGACAGGATTAATTATACCAATGCAATTGCGTAAGGTCAACGAAGTCGCAGGGGACGAAGATACCAGAGGGTCTTGGATTTTCTCACGCATTTGGCTACAATAAAACAGGAGGGATAGCATGATCCATATCGACGAATCTGCCTGTAACCTGTGTGAAGCCTGTGTGGAGGTCTGCCCGATGGGTGTGCTCGATACTACAAGAGGCTATTTGCACCTGGATGAGACCCGGTGCATAAGCTGCCACATCTGTGTCATCCACTGTCCTCAGAAAGCGCTATCAATTGCGAGACGATGAGCGCATGGAAAGGGAGACCTTCCCACGTTCCTTATCCACTCCAATGATGCGTACCTTTACCACATCAGATACTTTGACGACTTCCGACGGATCCTTGACAAATCGATCAGCAAGCTGAGAGATATGTACAAGCCCGTCGTTTTTAATACCGATATCCACAAATGCTCCAAAAGCGACGACATTGCGAACGGTTCCCTGAAGTTCCATGCCGACCTCCAGGTCATCGATGGAAAGAACGTCTTTTCGAAAGAGGACGCCAGGAAGTTCATCGCGAGGGTCGCGCCCCGGCTTTGAAAGTTCTTCAAAGATGTCTTTAAGAGTCAGCTCTCCTATACCTGCCGCAGAGGCTTCTTTTTTCACATTCATTCCGTGCAGATCTTTGCCCATATAGGCGCGTGCAATCGCATAACTCTCCGGATGCACCGCTGTATTGTCAAGGGGATCAGTGCTCTCGGGGATCCGCAGAAAGCCTGCACACTGCTCAAAGGTCTTCGGTCCCACTCCCTTTACCTTTAAAATCTCCTTGCGACTTTGAAAGCCTCCCACCTGATCCTTGTGAGCAACCATGTTCTTGGCGATGGTGGGGGTGATCCCGGATACATAACTGAGTAAACTCCAAGACGCCTGATTGATGTTGACGCCGACTCTGTTGACGCAGTTTTCTACGACTCCTTCCAGAGCTGCACTCAGCTGCTTTTGATTGACGTCATGCTGGTACTGCCCCACCCCAATGTGTTTCGGCTCAATCTTTACCAGTTCAGCCAGTGGATCCTGTAAGCGACGTGCAATGGAGATAGCTCCGCGTACAGTGACATCGAGGGAGGGAAACTCTTCATTTCCAAGAGCACTCGCCGAGTAGATGGAGGCGCCACTCTCATTGACGATGGTGTACTGTACGGAAACCCCTTCATTTCGGATGAAGTCCGCCACGAACTGTTCGCTTTCGCGTGAGGCTGTTCCGTTTCCGATGGCAATGACACTCACACCATACTTCTTGATAAAAGAGCGTAGCACACGAGTCGTCCCCTCAAAGTCATCTCGTGGTTTTGTGGGGTAAACCGTGGCGTGGTCGAGGACTTCTCCGAGTTCATTGATGACAGCGAGCTTACAGCCTGTGCGATAGCCCGGATCCCATCCGAGAACAACAGAGTCTTTTAATGGAGGCTGCATGAGGTAAGGCTCAAGGTTTGTAGAGAATACCTTAATAGACTCCTCATCTGCCATCTCTTTCAGAGCATTTCGAATTTCTGTTTCAATAGATGGAAGCAAGAGTCTTTTGTATCCATCCTCTACTGCTTCCTGGATGTATTTGTTGGCAGCGCTGTCTTTATGAAGATATCCACGTGCAATGGCTTCAATATTATGTTCATCACTCAGAGCCACTTTCAGGCGGAGAAAATCTTCTTTCTCTCCACGGAATAATGCAAGAATCCGGTGAGCTTTTAGCTCACGGATCTTCTCCGTGAAATCACTGTACATGGAGTAGTTGCCGGCATCCTCTCCCTTAAGAGTGCTCTCCATGACACCACGTCGGATAGCATCATCGCGAAGAAGTTTGCGGTTCTTGACATCGTCGGACATATCTTCTGCGATAATATCCTGCGCTCCAAATAGCGCCTCGTCAACCGTGAGTTCAGTCTCGAGAGAGGGAACAAACTCTGCTAGGAAGTCATCCAGTTCTTTTTGGGAAACGGGGGACTCCAATAGAAATTCCGCCAGCGGTAAAAGACCCTTCTCCCTCGCCGCCATCCCCCGCGTCCTCTTCTTCGGACGATACGGTCGATAGATGTCTTCGATCGCCTGTAGGGATGTGGCTTTCACCAGTGCGGCTCTATGTTCATCAGTCAAGACACCGAGCTCTTCCATCAGGCGCAGCACGTCGCTTCTGCGCTCTTCAAGGCTTCGGAGATAGGTTAACCGGGTTTCCAGTTCACGCAGCTGTGTGTCACTCAGATCCCCAGTAATCTCTTTTCGATAACGGGAGATAAAGGGAATGGTGTTTCCCTCATCGAGAAGGGCAATAGTATCTGCCACTTGCTTCTCTGTGATCTCCAGTTCTTTTGCAATTTGCTTATTAATATCCAAGAATTCCTCCCAAACGTTCATAACTGCTATTATATCAGTACTCCCGGAAAAAAGAAAAACCCCGGCGAGCCGAGGCAAGATCATCTTATGCTTCTTCTTTGCGTTTGCAGAAGTGGTGCTTGATAAAAAGGATCTTAATCAAAAAGGTAGCTAACAGTAGTGGACCAAGCCAGCCCAGTTTGAACTCGAAAGAAAATCCTTTCTCTCCATCCGGTGCTTTCTCATACTTGAATGACGGGTTCTCCAAACAACGGCAATTCTTCATTTTCAATCCCCCTGTACATCAATCGAAAGTAAGGTATTCTACAGTAGTTTATACTCTATCTGCACTCTCTCTAAACTTTCATCTTCCGGTCAGAGTCCTTGTTGTTGTCGAGTTTCATATAGGTGCAAACAGCTGTTGCAACGATTTCATCGCTGTCATCAACAAAGCCTTCTGCATATAGATTTACAAGACTTCTCCCATCTCGAACAACTTTCGACTTGACAACAAGTCTAGAGTTTAATGGAACTTGTTTCACGTACTGAAGACTCAAGTTCGTAGTGACAATGGTCTTTTCTCGCTCAACGATCAATGTGTGAAAACCTAGGGCAATGTCAAATGCCGTAGCAATAAGCCCACCATGCATCACATCACCCGGATTAAGCATCCACTCCTCCACCGGAAAAGATACCATTAGTTCTTCAGTGTCTTCGTTGAAGTCTTCGAACTGAATGCTCATCATTGCATTAATGCGATCAAGTGTCTGGCTTCTAGAGGTTTTTAGTTGTTCAACGCGTTTGGTGACGTCTTCTTTGGTCATTATTTACTCCTGCTAATTGGTGTTACTCAATGATACCCAGAGTAAATTGTGAGTCTACACAACTCACAGACAGGATGTGGTTAGGTGCTTTTATGCTGGTAACACTTCTATCAACCTTACGAAACTACACTACTCTCAGACGCTGTTTATACACTCATCAATGGAGGAGCTGGTCTATCAACCTTACGAAACTACACTACTCTCAGACAGCAAGCTTGACGGTTTGAGCGAGCTCTTCGTCTATCAACCTTACGAAACTACACTACTCTCAGACGCAGGGGCGGCAGAGAGGAATTAGATATTCGTCTATCAACCTTACGAAACTACACTACTCTCAGACGCGGATCAGTGGTTGAGGTGAATGTATTAAGTCTATCAACCTTACGAAACTACACTACTCTCAGACCGTGCGCATGAGCTTGTAAAAAGCTTGCTCGTCTATCAACCTTACGAAACTACACTACTCTCAGACAAAATCAAGCGGGCAAAGTGTGACAGTCACGTCTATCAACCTTACGAAACTACACTACTCTCAGACCGCATCTCGGCCTGTGAATAGTCCGCTTCCGTCTATCAACCTTACGAAACTACACTACTCTCAGACAATCCACGGTCAAAAAGCTGAGTCACAATGGTCTATCAACCTTACGAAACTACACTACTCTCAGACAATGGTGAGTATGACAAGTGACCAAGCAAAGTCTATCAACCTTACGAAACTACACTACTCTCAGACGGACATTCTAGAGGAGCAGGTGGAGGAAAAGTCTATCAACCTTACGAAACTACACTACTCTCAGACTCATGGCAAATAGCCCTTTGTCAAGTATATGTCTATCAACCTTACGAAACTACACTACTCTCAGACATCTTGAAATCGGCAACGAGTATGGACTGCGTCTATCAACCTTACGAAACTACACTACTCTCAGACGAAGACAGAGTGGCGAACCGAGTCACAGAAGTCTATCAACCTTACGAAACTACACTACTCTCAGACAAGGGACAGGGTAGGTCCAAAACGTACAAGGTCTATCAACCTTACGAAACTACACTACTCTCAGACAATTAAAAACTGACAACGAGTACGGACTGCGTCTATCAACCTTACGAAACTACACTACTCTCAGAC
>CALFKA010000238.1 GCA_937880545.1 uncultured Clostridia bacterium
ATCGGAAAGAACATCAAGGGGACAGCTTTCACGTAGTCGCTGTAACCAAGGCCTTGCTCCGTCAAGAGACCGGTCGTAAATGCCGTCCAGCTTGTTATCGGAATAAGGACACTGAGAGAGGGACAGATGGCACAGAGCTGAAAGGCTAAGTGCTCTCTGGGAATGCGGTGGGCATCCATCGTATCTCTCATGGCAAATGATACGGACAGAGTGCTGAGATAATCATCGATGAAAAGAAAGAGTGGGAGAATCCAGGCAATGATCAGGGGACGCAAAGGACCCTTGGAAATCTTTGCGATCAAGGAGCGAAAGCCAAAAAGCGCCCCGGATTGCTGATACTGACGGACAGAGGCACCAAACAGCACCAAGATAATCAGGATGAACTGATAAGTGGGACTTGCCAGCACGGAGTACATCATAGAGATATAGCCGCTAAAAAAGTTCGCCTTATGTACAAGAAGCGCTCCTATGATGGATGCGATGATCATCATCTCAGATATTTTTTTGGTAATCAGCGCTCCCGCTATAAGTATCAGTATCGGTATGACAGAGACAATCCCGTAGTTCATGCGCGCCCCTTTCAACAATAGTATACTTTATTTTTATACAGAAGTGATCCTACCGGAACCATGAAAAAGAAAAGAAACAGACGGGCACTTCTATGAATACTTCGTATGAGATCGTGTTTGCGGGTAGAAAAAGAATATGAAAGAGATATTTACCATTGGGCATTCTACACGACCTATTGAAGAGTTCCTTGAACTCTTAAAGAAGCATGGTGTAGAACAACTAGTAGACATACGAAGTGTCCCGGGTTCCAGGCGCAATCCTCAGTATGGTCAGAAAGCTCTAAGGGAATCCCTATTAAAGCACGGCATTGACTATGTCTACATGAAAAGCTTGGGAGGATTTCGACCCGAGGCAGAAAACTCCATCAATATGGGCTGGCGAAACGAATCCTTTCGCAATTACGCTGACTATATGCAGACGGAGGAGTTTGCAGAAGGGATTGAAGAGCTCATTCACCTTGCACAAAAACCCACAGTTATCATGTGTGCAGAGGCTGTTCCCTGGCGCTGTCATCGCTCTCTGGTGGCAGACGCTTTAATCGTCAGAGGTATCCGCGTAAGAGATATCATAGACTCCACCCATGTCAGCGATCACACGATGACGAAGTTTGCCAAAGTAGACGGTTACACCATCACCTATCCCGAGGAGAGTGAAGATGAATAGACTCATGAAAGAACTCTTTGAGGAAATCAGGGCACATCCGACAAACAGATCTCTGCTTTCCCTGGGATATGATCCTGTGTATGCCGCTGATGAGAGAGCCAGAGTTCTTGTCGTTGGTCACGCTCCGGGGATAAAGGCACAGACCACGAAGATTCCCTGGGGAGATGCCAGCGGTGAAAGACTGAAGAAATGGCTTGGCATCACGGAAGAAGAGTTTAGAAATCCAGAACTCTTTGCCCTAGTACCTATGGACTTCTATTATCAGGGAAGAGGCACATCCGGAGACAACCCACCCAGAAAATGCTTCGCCTCACTCTGGCACCCAAGACTCCTGGAACTCATGCCAAAGATTGAACTCATCATCCCCGCCGGGCAGTATGCCATCAAGTACTATCTGGACAAGAGCATGGGAAGGAACCTGACGGAGACGGTGAGAAATTTTGAAGCATATCTGCCGGAGTACTTTCCTATCGTTCATCCTTCTCCCATCAACAATCGCTGGCTCGTCAAAAATCTCTGGTTTGAAGAAGAAGTCGTGCCACAGCTTCAGGAGAGAGTGAGTAAAATATTGAGGTCTTATTGATAAGAAATGACCCCCTCGGTTGGAAATCCAACTTTGGGGGTCAAATTGTTGGCAAGGCTTTGTCCTAGAGTTCGCGATGTAGTTTGTCGATTTTTGCCGCCAGGATGAAGTCGTTCTCATGAAGTCCATTGATCTTGTGCGTCATGAGCTCTATGGCCACTTCCCCCCAGCCGAAGCAGATATCCGGATGATGCCCTTCGCTTTCGGCAAGTTCTCCTACTTTGTTGACAAAACCCAACGCGCTTTTGAAGTCGGGAAACTTAAACTTTCTTCTAATCTTCTTCTCTTCTACCAGTTCCCATTCTTTTTGCAGCAGCTTCAAATTTTCCTGTACCTGCTCTTTTGTGAGCGGATCATCTCCTATACTGCAAGGTATACATTTCTTTTCAAGTAAATCCATGGTTTTCTCCTTGATGTTGGGGTGCGAGATTGTCAAGGTGATCAGTAGGTGGTTACCACACTTATACCCTGAGAAGGGATGATCAGCAGAAGAAAACCCTTCCCGAAAAAGTTTTCTTTAACAGGGAAGGGTCTACTCATTAGAATGACTCTACGCTTCGCTCAGGATCTCAGCAATCTTTTTTACCTGTTCTTCCGTCACATAGGCATGAAACGGGAGGGAGAAGGAAACCTTACAGAGTTTCTCACTGACAGGCAGATCTCCTTCCTTATGTCCCAAATACTTATAAGCGGTCTGCAGGTGCATCGGTCGGGGATAGTAGATCATGACGGGAACACCGGCTTTTTCCAGCTTTTCTTTCACTTCATCCCGGCGCTCTTCACTGGAAGCTTTCAAGGTGTACTGAGCCCAGGCGCTGCGATCTGTCTCAGAACGCAGTGGTTTCACGAATTCTTCGGGCAGATACTTCTCATAGAGCTTGGCGACTTCCTGCCTCTCCTGCATCTCCTGTTCAAAGACCGTCATTTTGGAGAGTAGAACCGCCGCCTGAAAAGTATCCAGCCGGGAGTTGTAGCCGATGCGCTCATTGTCATATCGGTGGGTTCCCATGCCATGCACGCGCAGAGACTTCATGAGTTTATAAAGCTCTTCATCATCCGTGAAGATCGCTCCCCCATCTCCGTAGCAGCCCAGTGGCTTGGCCGGGAAGAACGAGGTGGTCCCGATGATGCCATGTGTCATATTCATCTTTCCTTGGTAGTTTCCACCGAAGCTCTGTGCTCCATCCTCCACGACGAACAGGTCATATTCCTTAGCAATTTTGTCGATCATCTCGAAGTCGGCCGCGGCTCCGAAGAGATCCACCGGAATGACAGCTTTAGGGACCAATGTCCCTTCCGCATTGACGACTTCGATCTTGTTGAGAAGATCGTGCGGATCTATATTGAACGTGTCTTCTAAGACATCGACAAACACGGGCGTGGCTCCCACGAGATTGACGACTTCTGCCGTGGCGAAGAAGGTAAAGGCGGGGACAAACACGGCATCTCCCTCTCCTACGCCCAACGCCTTCAGGGCGATCACCATCGCATCTGTACCATTGGCACAGCCGAGGACGTATTTACTCTTTGTGTATTCTGCCAGAGTCTCTTCCAACTCCAGCACTTCCGGACCCATGATAAAGCGTGCATGATCCAGGACATTCTCCAGCCGTGCATCAAGATCCTCGCGGATTCTGGCCATCTGTGCTTTTAAATCAATAAATTCCATCTTATGCCTCCAACTCTTTTAATAATGCTTCAAACTCATCGACGAGTTCGACAAAAATACTGAGCGCTGCGTCGACAGTTGATGGATCACTCATGTCAACGCCGGCATCCTTCAAGACATCTACAGGATATTTGCTGGTGCCCGCTTGTAAGAAGCCGAGATACTTTTCCAGTGCTCCCTCTTCTCCATCTAGAATCTTCTTCGAAAAAGCCATGGCGGCACTTAAGCCGGTAGCATACTGGAAGACGTAGAAGTTGTAGTAGAAGTGAGGGATGCGACTCCATTCATAGCGGATCTCTTCGTCGATGACAACTTCATCAGAGAAATATTCTCTGAGGAGCTTCTCGTATTCATCAGCCATTTTTTCATGTGTCAGAGATTCTCCGGCTTCACTTAAGGCATTGATATTTC
>CALFKA010000239.1 GCA_937880545.1 uncultured Clostridia bacterium
CAGTGATCCCATGCATGTATCAGGTCACGGAAGTTCGTCCCCAACGAAAAGCCAATCATCGGCATGATTCCCTGAAAGAGTCCAAAGAATCCGGCAAGTTTCAGCGCATGCTTCCAACGAAACCTTCCGCACATGCTGAGCCCTTTAAGAATGGCAACTGCCGATGCATCCATGGAGACGCCAAACGACATTAAAATAAGATCCAATAAACCCATAAGTGAATCTACCTCGGAATGTATTATATCACATCATATGACCAGCTCGACTCGACTACCTCTTGAACTTTTTCGAATTTCCAGATGGGCAGGAATCACCGATCGGAGCTCTTCTAGATGGGAAATGACGCCGATCAGTCTGCCTTCATCCCGAAGAGACAAAAGCGTATCCAGTGCAACATTCAAAGAGTCAGCATCAAGAGAGCCAAAGCCTTCATCGATAAAGAGGGTATCTAAACGGATGCCTCCATCGCGGCTTTCCATGGAATCGGAAAGACCCAGAGCGAGGGCAAGAGATGCCTTAAAGCTCTCCCCTCCGGAGAGGGTCTTCACACTTCTCTCTTTGCCCGTGAAGTAATCAAAGACATTGAGGTCGAGACCTTTGCGCCCCCCTCCCTTGATCTCCTCACTCCGCACAAACTCATATCTGCCGGCCGTCATGCCTTTTAGTCGAATGTTTGCGTATGCGATGATCTCTTCAAAATATTCTTGCAAAACAAAGGTTTCAAAACTGACGTCTCCCGTCTCTTTTGATCCTCTGGCAAGCGAGTGGAGATCCTCCAGGATACTGTACTCGCGCTCGGAAGTAAGATAGCCTTCCTGCAATTGTGTCAACTCCTCCACTTGCTCTCTTCTTCTGTTCACAAGCGAGAGGAGCTCATCCCGCTCCTTATCAAATGCAACGAGTTCTTTTTTTGCAGCGAGAAGAGTTTCCTCGGCTTCCTCATCCGCAAGGACCAGTTCCAGCTGTGCCATTTTCTTATTCAGGTTTTCTAGCGCATTTGTAAGTCGTCGATAGGTTTCATCAAACTCTTTGAGATCTTTCTTCGCCTTGGCCAGCTCATCGTCTGAGAAGACATCGAGCAGATCTTCTTCGGTCTTTCCGCTCTCTTTCAAGGCGTCGACAAATCGCTGAAGTGCTTCTTCCGCTTCCTTTTTCGCACTCTCCAGGCGGTTTTGTATCTCCTCGGTCTGCTCACTCAAAGCTTGCCGTTGGGTGCTGTTTTCAAGGATAGAGCGCGCAAGTCTTTCTTTGTGATCTCTTCTTTCTTTTAGCGTGCGGGTCAACCCTTCGATGTCCGATTCATATGCCTCGGGCGCAAGATGAGAAAGATCTTTCGAGAGCTCCTCTATTGATCTGGTGTATTCCTTTCGGACCTCTGACGCCCTTGACTCTTCGCCGCGAAGGCGTCCTGCTTCTTGCTCCAGTTCTACCCATTCTTTTTGAAGAGTGCTAAGTGACGCTCGGACCACTTTTAGCGATTCCCTCAATTCACTCAGTTGCTTTCGCTCGGTTTCTCTCTTTTTTTGTTCTTCCTTCAGCTTTGTAAGTTTTTCCCTTTCTCCTTTTAAGGCTTCTTCACTGAGCGCAAAACTTTCTTTTTCCTTTATCCGTTCCCTATGGGCCGTTCTTTTTCCGTCAAGCCGCGACTTCTTCTCAAGTAGTGAGAGCAGGAGTTCTTGCGACTCGGTAGTGATACCTTGGCTCACATAGGGTGTTGGGTGCTCAGTGCTTCCACACAACGGACAGGCTGCGCCGTCCGAGAGTTCCGGGAGCAGCACCTGTAGGGCGCGATCTTTCTTCGCTTCTTCCTCCGCTTTTTTCTGTTGTTCGAGCGCTTCAGTGATTTTCTCCAGTTCGGCGTTCATCTCCTCTTCTTCTTTTAAAAGAGTAGTGAGAAGTTCCGCTTCCTGAATGTGCTTTTCCCGCGCCATCATCTCGTTACTGAGTGCAAGGGTATCTCCCACGTCTTTTCGCTCTTCTTCAAGTTTTTCTTTTAGAAGAATGTCTTTTCTTAGTTCTTCCATCTCTTCAGACTTTTTGTTGCGCGCAGTATCAGCTTTTTGCATGGCGGATGTACGCTCTTTTAAAAGCGCCTCTTCTTTGACAAGAAGCCCCTTCAGCCGCACCACTTCTTTTGCCTGATTCTGCTGTTCACGGGCACTCAGCAGTTCTTTTTCCAGTGTCTCTATCTCTGAGAAAGCCTGCTCATTCGTCTTCCTCTCTTCTTCTAACTCTTTCTCTTTCTTCTTAAGAGTAGCCAGTCTCTCGTTATGTTGCTTTTGTCTCTCCTGACTCTCTTTATATGCTTTCCCCGCTTTGTCTTTATGATCTCTGCGAAGTAGATGAGACTGGAGCGCTTCTTGAAGCAGAAGCTTTGTGCGGATGGCCTCCATCCCTTCTCTTTTCCCTTCCAGCAGTTTTTGTTCACTTTCAGCCAGCGTCTTCTCATGGTTTAGTTCTGTCCATGTTTCAAGCTTGCGGATTCGGTTCTGCGTCTTCTCTCGTTTCTCTTCAAGGGCTGCTCGGAGGCTTTCTTTCTGTGTCACATCACCGGAAATTGCACGAAGCAGAGCGTCTATGTCTTCCCTGCGCACAGACTCCGTCAGTTCGGGATCACTCTTTTCTATTGTGTTTCGAATCTGATCTAAGCGATCGGACCAGAGGCGAAACGTGTTTTCGGCTTGTGCTCGCCTGTCTTTTAATCTCTGTGTAAATTGATGGAAAATCTGAGTGCGGAAGATCTTTCGGAAGATCTCTTCTTTTTTTATGCTGGAAGCTTCCAAAAGCTCTTTAAATTCTCCTTGTGGAAGCATCACAATCTGCCTGAATTGATCCACCGTAAGGTTGAGCATTTCCTGGAGTTTTGCATTGACCTCTTTGGGACCGTTGTACTGCGTCTGTCCGATCAATAGTTCTGCCGAAGCAGGGCGATCGACCATCCTGCCTCTTCCCCCGATTCTTCTCTGGGCAGGGGCTCTGCGAACCACTAACTCCTCCTCACCGAGTAGAAATCGGAAGTAGACATAGCATTCATCTTCATCATCTGCAAAGTCACTTCTGAGCGTGGCAATCTCACGCGATGAACCACTGGCTTCTCCAAAAAGTGCAAAAGTAATCGCATCAAATAAACTGGTCTTGCCGGAACCGGTCGGTCCACAGATGAGGAAAAGGGGCGCTCTGTCTAGAAGAGTAAAGTCGATCTTTTCCTTTCCGGCGTATGGACCGAAGGCGTTGAGTTCTAGATATAAAGGTTTCATACACTCTCCAATCCCGAAGCCACCTTCTCCGTAACATCCCGATAATCTGCCGGGAGATCTTCTTCTCTCACACTCATATAGAAGCGCTCAAAGGCAGAGGAGAGGTCCATCTGACCGGTGCCCTTGGCGGCAAGTCTTACCGGCAGGCGCCTTTCAAGAGAAACATACTCAAGCCCAAGAGCATTCGGGTAGTTGGCTCGTAGCCTGCTCATGGCATCTGCCATCAGTTTTTTATCTGTCAGTTCCATATAGACAAAGTCTTCGCTTGTATCGAGAAGCAGTTCTGAAAAATCACCACGCACGACCCTGAGATCTCTCAATACCGGAAATGTCACCGGCGTCACTTTCGCCCCTTCTTCATTAATCTCTATCAGGTTAGCGCTCTTAACTGACAGTGCCTCACTTTTGGAGTACTTGAGGAGGGAGCCACTGTAGAGGATCTCATCTTTTTTTACACTCTGGGGCCTGTGAAGATGACCGAGAAGCACCAGATCAAAAGGAGAAAATACCTCAGAGGATAAAGCGGAGGCCTTCCCCATCACAAGGGGACGCTCCGATTCACTCTCAATGCCTCCCATGACATATTCATGGGCCAGGAGGATATTGATCGCCTTCGGGTCCAAGGAGATACCGGAGAAGATCTCCCGCAGCGCCTCTTCCATCGAATCGGCATCCACTCCGTATTGCCAACGGAGGGTGCTCAATTCAGTATAAGGCCACATGTAGATGTGAGCCTTTCCCATAACAACCGGCTTCAGGGGAAGTTCGGCAAACCCCCTCACGTAGAGTCCTGCGCCTTCTAATAGTGAAGAGGCATAGGAGATTCTCTCCGGGCTATCATGGTTGCCGGCGATGAGGAAGACGGGGACTTCCAACTCAAGGACACATTGGCGCAGAAAGTCATCGAGGAGGCGCACCGCTTCTTTGGGCGGCAGACTCCTGTCATAGATATCTCCACATATAAAAAGAGCATCGATGGAGTTTTGTCTGATCCAATGAAGCATATTATTTAGAATGACCTGCTGGTCCTCAAGCAGACTTCTCTCATTGAGGTTCTTTCCAAGGTGCCAATCAGCGGTATGTAAAAAGCGCATATTCCTCCTCCAAAAAAAGGAATCTAGGATTCCTTTTCATTCCACATTTTCATCACATAGAACAGTCCATCACTCAGAAGAAACTCATTATATTCAAACCCGGCTTCTTCAATCATCTCTTTTGAAAAAAGCTTGGCGTAGCCTCCTGTGAGTACACGCTTACAGGGTTTTCCGATCTGCTTCTCCATCATCCGCGCGAGCTCCACCACACTTCCGAAAGCGCCATAGATGATGCCTGACTGGATGGAGCCGATGGTATCGTCAGAGATCACCTTTTCCGGGCGCACAAGCGGAATTTCTGGCAGGTGAGGGATTGTCATATGCAGTGTTCTTGCCATGTTCCCAATGCCTTGCATGATGACCCCTCCATGAAAGATATGCTCTTCCACTGCCGTGAGTTTGGAGGCGCTTCCGAGGTCTGCGACAATGACGGGCTGCCGATAATACTCTCTGGCAGCATAGCTGGTGGCTAAGAGATCAGACCCCAATTCGCGCGGGTTGTCCAGACGAATCTCAAAGTCATCTAGTGTAAAGGTGTCAAGAAAGAGAACTCTATTAGGGAAGATGTATTCCGCTGCCCGCTTGATGACATCCTGGATATGTGGTACGACACAGGAGACAATAACCCCTGTGATTTCTTCTTCCGCCCTTCTCCGGTGATTGGAGAAAAACTCCCTGTATTCCCCTTTCTGCGGCTTTTTCATTGTCTGGTGACGCGTGTCCCAGATCCGCTCCCCTTCTTCTGAATAGAGTACCGCGACGATATTGCTGTTGCCGACATCTACGGTCAGTATCATAATGTTTCTCCGATTTTATTGTTTACTCAGTTCCACACAGCGGCGGAAACTGGCCTCTACTGCTTCATGAAGGGCACTTCTCAGACCGGCCTTCTCTAAGGCGATCACTCCTTCGATCGTCGTTCCGGCGGGTGAGCTTGTTTCGATGCGAAGCTTTCCACTATCCAGTCCTTCCTGCAACTGCAGAATCGCTCCCAGATGACTCTGAAGCGCCATATCTATGGCGTCTTGATAGCTGAGTCCGCGGCGAAGTCCCGCTTCAGCAAGGCCTTCAAGAAAGAGCGTGTAGAAAGCGCCACTGGAACCAGATATCACCGAGCCGATATCCATAAGAGACTCCGGCAGGACCTTCACCTTTCCGATCGTCGCAAAGAGTTCCTGCACATATTCTAGAGACAGATCACTTAACGTCGTCTCCTCGCTGAGAAGAGTCATCCCTCTTGAAACAAGAGCTCCGAGATTTGGCATGATACGCTGCACTTCCACCATCTCCCCCACCGCCTGGAAGATGCTCCTGCTGGTAATCCCCGCAGCAATAGATAAGACGGCTTTTCCCTTCAGCTGCTCAGCGTATTTATTTAGTAGGTTCAACAAGATTTGAGGCTTGACACCAAATAAGATGAGGTTGGACTCCCTGCACAGTTCCTCCATGTCTTCGCAGATCCTGACATGGCCCAGGTCTTCCCTTGCCTGTTTTGCCGACATCGCGGAAGGAGTGTATACGTAAAGCTGCGTTTCTTTCTTTTCAAAATAGCCTTTTGCCGCACGGGCAATAGCAGAACTCATTTTACCGTAGCCGACGATTCCGAATTTCATTGCCTTCTCCTTTTGTCGGTTATTGTACCACGGAAACCTCCAGATCTGCCAGTTCTTGAGCTCGATCAGAGGTCATAAAACAACAGATACCAACCGTTATTTCCTCACTCTTTTTTCTCGTGTTCTGTCTGACAAATTTTGTAGATATCACTCTTGACAATACTCCCAAGCACATAGGAAGCGTTGCGGTGGATCAGTTCCGAAGAAAGCAAACCGTCTTTTCGCCCCGCCTCTATCTGTGCATAATCTGTCTTAATGCCCGGCATCATGAGATTGACACCGGCTTTCATGCACTTGGCTGAATCGAGAAGGTTGCTCTTAGTGACCCAGTCCGTCATGACGACGCCATCAAAACCCCACTCGTTTCTCAGTACTTTTGTACACAGATCGTGACTTTCAGAGGCATACACTCCGTTGATGCGGTTGTAGCTTGTCATCAAAGCGGATGGCTTTGCTTCTCTTACCGCTATCTCAAAGCCCCGCAGATAGATCTCTCGAAGCGCTCTTTCACTCACATTGGACGAGACAACCTTGCGATTTGTCTCCTGATTGTTTGCCGCAAAGTGTTTTAGTGTAGCATAATAGCCTTCTTTCTGCTGGACACCTTTGATAATGGCGGCTGCCAACTTTCCACTTAGAAGTGGATCCTCAGAGTAATATTCATAGTTGCGTCCGCACAGGGGATTACGGTGGATATTGATCCCAGGAGCCAACCAATAGACCGCTCCAAACGCCTCCATCTCCGCCTGAATGGCTTTTCCGATTTCTTCAAGGAGCTCTACATTCCAGGATTGCGCCATGCACATGCCAACAGGAAAAGCTGTCGTATATTGGTAGAGAGTCTTTCCTTTTACGGGTCTTCCAAACATCGCAAGGCGGGCTGTGAGTGGCAATAGCCGCATGAATGCCATCACCGGACGTACCATGCGTACACTTTTTCTGCGTATCACCGATACATCATTGACTCTTAGGCCCGACGGTCCATCGCACAGGGCAACCGAGGGAATCCCTTTTGTCTCTAGGGCGGAGGTTGTAAATCCTGCGGCACCGGGGAGCATGAAGAAGCGGGGCTTGGGCATCGCCAGATCCATCCCGGCTCCGATGCACAAATGTAACTTCTCTTCCTCAGTAAAAGTATTCATCAGTAGGTCAGTCTCTGAGCTCTGAAAGGGCCCAAACTCAGGATAGCTGTGCACCACTGTTGCGAAGGCATCGGGATCTGCCAAAAGCGCCGGCAATTCAGAAGCGTCTCCTTCCCTCGCTAAAGAGCGCAGTTCCTCAAAGTTTTTCTTTCGTGGAAGAATACTCTCGTGTTCAGAAAGAACGATTTCTCGTTCAAATCGCAAAACGGCCACCGCATCTGTATCATGCGAAGACTCCCCCACCCGAAGAGTGTAATCGCCCGGTTCAAGAACCATCTGACTGCGGGCCGTGTCATAGCTCGCCAGTATTGAACCGTCGAAAGTGATCGCCACCGTTTCGGATTCACCGGGAGAAAGGGTCTTGGTCTTACAAAACCCGGCGAGTCTTTGATACTCTTTATCGAGTCTTCCGGCAGGGCAGGACGCATAGACCTGCACCACAGCTTTCCCCGAATACTCTCCCCGATTCGTAACGGTTGTGTGCAGAATTACATTTCGCTTCGAAAGCTCCGGGACAGTCTCCATTGAGAATTGGGTAAAGCTAAGCCCAAAGCCAAAGGGATAGCGTGGTTCTATCCCAAAGGAGTCGAAATACCTATAGCCGACATAGATGCCTTCTCGGTAGTCTTCTTCCGCTGTATCTCCCAGAAAGCTGAAACTCTCTCCGAAGGGGATGTCATCGTACTTCATCGGCCAGCTGAAACTCAGGCGCGCAGAGGGAGACACTTTACCGCTGATCAGGTCCGCAAACGCATGACCTCCCTCTCCTCCCTGCTGCCCAAAGAAGATGATGCCCTGAAGATCCAGTCCATCCAGAGGGGATAGATCTACCATACCGCCCACGTTGATGACAACGGTGGTATTGTCATAGTTCTGTGTACACATTCGGATATTTCGCACTTCCAAATCAGTTAAGCACAGATCCCCTAGTTCAGGTTTCCGGTCCACATCTTCTCCTGATTGCCTGGTAATTACATAGAAGCAGTCCTGTACCCCCGTCACGATGTCTCCTCTGAGGATGGGACGACCGGGAGGATACGCAAACGGATGGGAAAGCAGGTAAGGTATGGCTTTAAAGTTTTTAAATCCTGAGAGCCTTCTCATATCAGAGATATACTTCTTCTCCGCTTTTCTTCGTGTCTCTTCATAGTCGTCGAGCCAAAGTGAGGTCTCAATGCTAAAGCCGGCGCTCTCCAGACCTTCTCTGATGCCGACGGTATAACGGGCAT
Organism: uncultured Clostridia bacterium; assembly: GCA_937880545.1. Taxonomy (GTDB): domain Bacteria; phylum Bacillota; class Clostridia; order Peptostreptococcales; family Acidaminobacteraceae; genus DUVM01. The sequence continues at coordinate 8,336 of CALFKA010000239.1, forward strand.
TGACTTCCCCGCTTCCGGTGCCTCCCTTTATCGTATGGGTCGCACCTTCTCCATACAGGGCAATAGGACCCGGTTTTATGGGAAGCGCTCCTTCATTTTTTAATAGGACGATGCTCTCACAAGAAGCTCTGCGCGCAAGAAGAGAATTTCTCCTCTCCAGTTCGGTCACTTCCGGTGTTCTGTTGGCATATGTGCGGATCATCAACTACCTCCCTGTCATCGTACGTCCGGCTTTATGTGTTAGTATAGAGAAGGTCTGCTTTACTATAATTTTTCGACATGATCGTATTCACATAATAATTAAGAATAGTTTAGCACAGAGCCATTCCCGTGGCTTGGTATGAATATGCAAAGTATCCTTATAGATAATTCATCAAATCTCGGGTATATAACGACAGTCTGCAACTATTTACCATTTTACTGAAAGCTGGAGTCTATGATAAAACGTATCTCACAAACCGTCCGCAGCAGATATAGCGGAGTATTATTTTTAAGCTTGTTTGCGACCATTGCGGAAACAGTGCTTCAACTGCTGATTCCCCTTTTGATGTCTGACATCATCGATCTTGGCATCGTCACAGGGGATCGATCGATGATCTTTCGGCAGGGCGCACTGATGATCGGGCTGTCGATTCTCTCCCTTTTACTTGGGGTGGGTGCTGCCCGTTTTTCCGCCATCGTCGGAAACGGTGTTGGAGCTGAACTCCGGGACGCTCAGTTTCGTCATATCCAGGAGTTTTCCTTTGCCCAGATTGACCGCTTCTCGACGGGTTCTCTGATTACCAGATTGACAAGTGATGTCATGGCGATTCAGCGCGCTATCACCATGGGGCTTCGCATGATGGTGCGCACACCCATCATGGTCATCGTGGCGATGTTCTTTGCCTTTTCTATCAGTCGAGAGCTCTCTGCCGTGTTCTTCTACTCCATTCCGCTTCTCCTTGCAATTATCGGCGTGCTCCTTGTCATCGTCGCCCCCCGCTTCACGAAGCTGCAGCAAAGCATTGACAAGCTCAATACCGCTGTTCAGGAGAATTTAAGTGCCATCCGCGTCGTCAAGAGCTTTGTACGCGCTGATCACGAATCGGAAAAGTTTGACAGAAGCAACAAAAACCTATGGGATGTGACAGAGAATGCGCTGTCGATCATGATCATTGCCATGCCACTTGTGCAATTGGTGATTTTCGGATCCACCATCGCGATTCTCTGGCTCGGAGGCAACGCCGTATTCGGCGGAAGACTCCCCATTGGAAAACTCGCCACCTTTCTTTCCTATGTCAATCAGATTTTGTTTTCCGTCATCATGATGTCGATGATGCTGATTATGATCTCGCGTTCCGCCGCTTCCGGCAAACGCATCTCGGAAGTGCTAAAAGAAGACAAAGAATTTGAGGAAGAAACATGGGACGCAACCGCAACGATTGCTGACGGTTCACTTACATTTAAGGATGTCTCCTTCCGCTACCACAAGGATGCGCATCGAAACGTACTGGAGCATATCTCCTTCTCCGTTGACTCCGGCATGACTTTAGGGATCATCGGTCGAACCGGTTCCGGTAAGAGCAGTCTGGTACAGCTCATACCCAGACTCTATGAAATCGACGAGGGAATCATAGAAGTAGGAGGAAAGGATATCCGCAGTGTGTCTCCTACGTTGCTAAGGGCCGCCGTCAGTATGGTCCTGCAAAAGAATACACTGTTTTCAGGAACCATTCGAGAAAACCTTCAATGGGGCCATGAAAATGCCACGGATGAGCAGCTCATGAAGGCTGCCCAAATGGCCGGAGCGGCTGAGTTCATTGAGAGATTTGCAGATGGGCTCGACACTATGCTCGAGCAGGATGGCAGAAACCTCTCCGGAGGACAGCGCCAGCGCCTGACGATTGCCAGAGCCTTATTGACAGAACCAAAGATATTGATCCTGGATGACTCGACGAGCGCCGTGGACATGGCGACAGAACGAAGTATCCAGTCGGCGTTGGAAGAATCTCTGCCGGGGATGACAAAGATCATCATCGCTCAGAGGATCGCTTCGGTGCAAAATGCCGATAAAATCATTGTCCTCGAAGAAGGAAAAGTCGTATGCGAAGGGACACATGATGAGTTGATCGAAACTTGCGATATCTACGAAAGTATCTATCGCTCACAGACATGGGAGGAGGCGGACAATGTCTCGTAGACCCGGACGTGGCAGAGGCGTCATAGAAGAGCCAAAAGACCGTAAGAAAACGCTCCGCCGTCTTCTTCGTTATCTTCGACCTTATACTTTGCAGCTGATCATCATCTTTGTCCTCATGATGATCTCCAGTATAGCAATGGTGGCCGGCTCGTACTTTATCAAACCCATTATCAATAACTACATCTTGCCGGGAGACTTCCGCGGACTGTTTCGCATGCTTCTGCTTCTCGGCTCCATCTACCTGATTGGAGCGCTGTTTAGTTACATCTATGAGCGCTGGATGCTGCACATCTCACTGAAGATCATCTACGGCATCCGCAAAGAGCTCTTTGAGCATATGCAGAAACTCCCCCTGCGTTTCTTTGACCGCAATACGCAGGGTGATCTGATGAGCCGCTACAGTAATGACATCGACAACCTGAACGAAGCACTGTCGAGCGCGTTTCTCAGTGTCGTCTCTTCCGCAGTTTCTTTCCTGGGAACATTAATCGCAATGCTGACCCTAAGTCCTATCCTCTTTCCCTTGACACTTCTGACCCTGGCGGCCATGCTCTATGCCGGAAAGTTCATCGGTGACAAGAGCAAGAACGCTTTCCGCCGTCAGCAGAAAGAGCTGGGACAGCTTAATGGCTATATTGAAGAGATGATGGAAGGCCAGAAGGTCGTAAAAGTGTTTAATTATGAGGCAAAGAATGTCGGAGCCTTCTCAGGCTTTAATGAGCAGTTACGCCTCGCCTCCGTCTCAGCCATGACCTACGGCGGAGCCATGATGCCGACGATGATGAACCTTACTACCATCTCGTATGCCATGATCACCCTCGTGGGAGGTCTGATGACTTTGGCAGGACGCTTTGACATCGGCACACTGATCGCCTATCTCCAGTACTCGCGCCAGGTCGGCGGACCGATCGGACGCTCCACCCAGCAAGTGAACTCCATCTATTCCGCACTCGCCGGCGCAGAGCGGGTCTTCCATGTCCTCGATGAAGCGCCGGAGATCGACGAAGGAAAAGTACACCTTGTCAACGTGCGGTTGGAAGATGGGAAACTCATCGAATGCGTAGAGGCCTGCCGACTGTGGGCATGGAAAAAAGACAATGGCAGTGGAGAGGCACAACTGATTCCATTAAAGGGTGATATCCGCTTTCACGACGTCAACTTCGGTTATGTCGAGGGCACACCGGTTTTGAAAAACATTTCTCTGTTTGCCAAGCCCGGTGAAAAGATCGCCTTTGTCGGTTCTACCGGGGCGGGCAAGACGACGATCACCAACCTGATCACCCGGTTTTATGAATTTGGCTCCGGAAAGATCACCTATGACGGAATCGACATCCTGGACATCGCCAAGGACGATCTTCGTCGCTCCTTCGGTGTAGTCTTGCAAGACGTTCATCTCTTCTCCGGAACGATCCGCGACAATATCCGCTATGGAAATCTCCATGCAACAGATGAGGAAGTGGAGGCAGCGGCAAAACTTGCCAATGCCGACAAGATCGGAAGAGCACACGTCTGAACTCCAGTCACATCACGATCTCGTA
>CALFKA010000240.1 GCA_937880545.1 uncultured Clostridia bacterium
TCGTTTTTATCTATATATCGCTTGATGTCAAAGGTAGATGAGTATTACTTTTTCTTTACCGATGAAAATACCTTTTTAAGAATGAAAGCACTCAAGTAGGAAAAACAAAAAGAGCAGATAGGATGTTGAACTGAGTCATCTGCTCTTTTAACGGAATCGTTCCTCTGGTTTATCGGAAGTATTTCTCAATGTCTCGAGGGGTTCGCTTTTTTTTAAAGAGAGGACCATCGAGGTATTTGACGCGGTCCAGGAAGGTCAAAGACTCTGCTTGGTAGAAAATCCCCAAGTGTAACTTGTCTTCCCTAGATGCCAGGAGAAGTGCTTTTTCCCAGTCCGTTGGGTCGTGGTCCTCGGGAAGAGGGATACTGTTTTCTCTGTACCAGGCGTAGGTGTTGACAGGATTGAAAGAAGGACAAGGCTGTAAGATGTCAATGAAGGCATAGCCGCGGTGATGGAGTCCTGCGCGGATGAGCTCCGTGAGCTGCTCACGATACCCGGCAAAGCCTCTGGCGACAAAGGTGGCGCCAAGACTCAAGGCGAGGAGGAGAGGTCGGATGGGGATATTGCGCACACCTGTGCGCTGTAGCGTAGTTATCTGCTCAAGGGCGGTCGTGGGCGAGGCCTGTCCTTTTGTCAGTCCGTAGACTTGGTTGTCGTGAATCAGGTGGAGGATATCGATGTTTCTTCGCACGCCGTGGAGGAAGTGATTGCCTCCTTCCCCGTAGCTGTCACCGTCACCGGAATTGATGACGATCTTCATGTTCGGGTTGGCGACATGCGCTCCGAAAGCGGCGGGAAAAGCCCGCCCGTGGAGCCCGTTAAATCCGTTGGTATTGATATAGTGAGGGAGTTTGCCTGCCTGGCCGATTCCGGAGAGGACATAGACATCTTGAGGGCGAAGCCCTTCCGCCTCAAAAGCGTCCTGCATGGCTTTGAGAATGAAAAAGTTACCACAGCCGGGGCACCAGGCGTTCTCTACGCTTTTCTCAAAAGGATTCATCATAGTTTCTCCAGTTTCTCCAGGACATAGGTGGTGCTAAGAGGCAGGCCGTCATATCTTAAAATACTTGCATCCATCTCCGCGCCGATCTCTGAACGAAGATATTTGCCGAACTGCCCAAAACTGTTCATCTCGACATTGATGAGACGACAGCTTTTGATGAGTGTCTGATCAAAGATAGGCAGTGGATAGATATGCCTGAAGTGAAGCATGCCGATGCCTTCCGTCTGATCGACGACATCTTTCAAAACGCCTTTTGAACTACCCCAACCAATGAGGATGGTCTTTGGTCTGGGTGGACCGTAATAGGAGGGAGGCTCCAGATCGGCGCGGATGGCTTCAAGCACTTGCAGGAACTGCTCCTGGATGCGCACGGTCAGATCAGGGCTCTCTGTATAGAAGCCATCTTCCAGATGCGTGTGGGAATCATTTAATATAATACTTTCATCATAGCCGGGATATTTAAACCCTCCGCTGATGCGATTATAATCATAACGCTTGTAGTCGCTGCCTTGCTCTGCCAGGTAGCGCTCGTTTTTCAGCCTTCGGTAGTCGGGAGGGCGCATGATGACGCTGGAGTCCGAGAGATGCTCATCACTCAGGATGATCACCGGCACCTGGTATTTCCATGCGAGGTCCAGTGCGCGATTGGCTTCGTAGAGACACTCTTCAATGTCTCCGGGAGCGAGGATGACTCGAGCAAACTCGCCTTGTGCAGCACCCAGAGCTTGATAGAGGTCGCCCTGCGCAGTATGGGTGGGTAGCCCTGTTGCCGGTCCGGGTCTTTGCGCATTGACGATGACAAGGGGGATTTTTGCGATGGCGCTCAGGCCAACAGCTTCACTCATCAGCGCAAAGCCCCCACCGCTCGTAGCCGTCATTGCCTTTGCGCCTGCTGAGGCGGCTCCGATCGAACTCATCACAGCAGCAATCTCATCTTCTGCCTGATCGACAAAGATACCTTCTTTCTCCTCTACGGCGGAGAGAAATGAAATGATCCCTGTCGATGGGGCCATGGGGTAGGCGCTGTAGTACTCAAGACCTCCGCTCAGTGCACCAATGGCAAGTGCCTGGTTCCCTCCTAGGATGGTTCCGCTTACCGGCGCATCCGCTCTTTCGGGGATGGACTCACTCAGACGAAATCCATACTCTGCTAATCCGCGGTTTGCCAGAAGAGTATCCTCCGTCCAGCTGTCTTTTTGGATGCTCTCTATTGCACTGCGTCCGAGGCCAAGCATCGCAAAGAGCGTCCCCAGCGCAGCCAATCCCAAGGAGCCCGGGTGGCGTGAGAACTCTTGAAGCTTTTCTTTTGGAAAACGGATAACGGAATGCGTCGTACATTCTTCCTCAGTGGAAACAAGAAACAAGGCCCCTTCTTTGGCGTGCATCAGGGCGTCTTCAATGCGTTCCTTGCCCATGAGCACGAGGTAGTCGGCTTTTTCATCAAAACTTCTCAGGGGAGAGGAGGAAAATGTGATGGTGACCCGGTTGCTTCCGCCGCGCACCCGGCTCATGACATTTCTGTAGGCATAAAAGAAATATCCCTTCCTCTGCAGGGCAGGGAGAAGGAACTCTTCTATGCTATTCAGACCTCCTCCGGCAGGTCCGATCAGGTGTATCGTTTTCTTCATGGTTCTACTCCTTATGCTACATATACCTATGGTAAAGACAAATATGCATAAAGGAGGGTATAATGGTGTTGATATGAACAAAAAAGTTCGCTGGGTAACGCTTCTCCTGGTGATAACCCTTTTCGCCAGCTGCCGCGTGCCTGCAGAGAAGATCGCCCTGGATAAGACGAGGAGTTATATCCTCAGCATGGACAACCAAGATGTCCACACGCAGATGAAGCTTTTGGAGGCCTTCTCGCCCAAACGGGAAGCCATTGAGAGTTTCTTAAGTTATGTGATCGAAGCAAAAGAGCGCAGTCTGCAGGTGGCCTATGAAGATAAGCAGGTGATAATCGTGCGCGCCCACTTCCTCCTGCGCCTCTCCGAGGAGTATCCGAGTGACGGAGGTTTTCAACCGGGCGCCAATGAAGTGACCCGCTATTTTGCGTACTACAAAAACCGGGATATGCAGCTCAGAGAGATCCTGGAAAAACTGATTAAATAAGGAGACATAGATGATCACTGTCGACAGCAAGTACACCCAAAATGAAAGAGAGATCCGCACCGAGCGTGCCGTCATACCTGTAGGAAATAATGAGGGGGAGTTTCTGCCCTATGAGATGCTCTTTGGTGCTCTGAGCAGCTGTTTCTATTACACCCTTCGAGATATTCTAAAAAAGAAGAAGATAGAAGTGGAAGAGGTGCATATCCGAGTGGAAGGGACGAAGCGCACTGAAGTTCCTACCACGCTTGAGAAGGCAGTACTGCACATCACTTATGTCGGTGACATCAGTGAAAAGGATGCTGAGCGAAGTGCCACGCTCGCGGGGAAATACTGTTCTATCCACCACACACTCGCTCTGGTCGCAGACATCACGCATACCATCACAATACGGAAAGAATAGTTCCACCTTTTGCTAGTTTGGCAATAATTTATCGAGATGTTGGGTAAATAAAAAACAAAGGAGGCAGATCGTGAAAGAAATTACTGTGCTGTTACCAATTGACGATTCAGAAGGCAGTCAACTCGCGATCGACAAGGCACGGGAACTCACCGAAAAGTACAATGCCCACTTTATTTTACTTACCAGTCTGGACATCAGCCAGAGACTCACGGGTTATGAAGACATAGACTCGACACTGCAGGCAAGGATGGAAGCCGTTGGGAACAAAATCCACGAAAAGGCAAAAGAACAACTCGAAGGTTTCGATGTCAAATCAGAACTCGTAATAGGTCGTCCGGGAGAACAGATTCTCGATTTTATTGACCGCAATCCAATAGACCTCGTCATCATGGCAACGCAGAACCAATCAAGACTAAAGAGATTCTTCATGGGATCGGTCACAAACTTTGTACTGAACCACACGACCGTACCTGTACTCGTCATCCCGATGAAAGGTCAGGATCTCTCCTGATATACTTATTCTTAATGAACAGGCTCCCCCGCATACCTGCAGGGGAGTCTTGCTATCAATGAGTAGAGTATTGACCTTCTTCTAAAGAGCCCAGAAACGAAACAACTCAAAGTATATGCCTGTAAAGAGCACACCTGCAAGCAGAAAATACGTGAGCAGTGTCTTCGCACGCTCCAAGCGCGTCTCCGGTACCTTTTTCAAGAAGAAGAAGGAGACCGTGAGCCCTGCGATAGCGAGAAGCAAGAGAGCTGAGACAATGAGCTGCCAGTAGTAATGAGATATCGGCTGAAATAACAACAGCTGAAAGAGAAGGATGCCCAGATTTATAAAGAGCAGCATCATGGCCGCAGAAGCCAGATAGTTCCAGCGTCTCCATGGACGGCAGATCGGTGTCATCTTTCTTTTCTTATAGCGAAACTTTCTGATAAGCCGTAACATGACTCCTCCGAGAACGAGAGTCAATACCCCATAGAGGGCGCCACCGATGAGAAAGAAAATAGCCGCCAGTCTGATCCATAGACTGAACCCGGTAAGCTCCAGGAGATCAGTGTAAGGCATCTGGATTCTGGCAATGGAATCGGAGTCACTATAACTCCAAAGAGTTTCCCGGTCGCTCTCTTCCATCTTCTGGAGGGCAATACTTAAAAATTTCAGAGGTCCACGAAAGACAGAGCGCGCCGTGGTCACAAAGGAGGTTGGAATCGGACGAAGGGAGTCATAGTAAGGAGAACCTGTGAAGTCGCCGAAAACGACAGTGGGCAACTCGTTATTGAAGACGGTTTCTCCCTGCTGGTTCGTCATGATGACCATGCCAAGACCACTCTTTCTATCGAGGAGCAGTTGGGAGGAGCATGCAGCGGTGTTGCCGCCGTGGCCGACGACAGGTGATGAAAAACTGTAATGCCACATGCCATGACTGTTTCTTGGCACACCGTTTTCATACCAGGCACTTGGTGAAAAGAATTTCTCTTTTGTTTCCGCCTTTTGAAACAATGTGGGGTTTTCATCTGCAGAAAGAAGCGCCTGCGCAAAGAGGCGGAAGTCTCCAAGGGTCCCTACAGCCATACCGGCAGGATAGAGAGGAATCGACATGAAGCCATCCGGCAGGTACTCTCCATTACTTGAGTAGCCTCGGAGGTTTCGTCTCCGGGAGAGAACCCAGGGCTGATCAGAGAGGTCAGGCCGTATGGCAGTGTGCTTCATTCCCAAAGGCTCAAATATCTTCGCATGCACATAGTCTGCAAAGTCCATCCCCGATATCGTCTCCACCAAGTAGCCTCCCAGTGCTGTGCTCCAATTGGAGTAGGCGACTACGGTACCGGGAGGAAACACTTGAGCGGGAGGGTGAGTGCCAAGAGCCTCCTCAAGAGGAGGGACATTTTTTCCAAAAGGGACAAACAGGTTGACAAGAGATTCTTGAAAGCCCGCCCGGTGATTCATCAGATCTAAAAAAGTCACCGCCTGATCATAGCGAAAGTTTGTCATGAGCTCGGGAGGAAGGTGGGTTCGGATATCCTCCTCCAATGCGAGTTTTCCTTCTTCTGCCAGCTGCATCAAGCTGACCCAAGTGAGGAGTTTGGTGATCGATCCCCAGTCGATAACGGAGTCTTCACTCATCGCTATCGTATCTTCTTTGTTCTCGAAGCCAATGATGCGCTCATAGATCGTCTCGTCTGCTGTAAAGAGCGATAGGGCGGCACCGGGTACGCGGGAGCGATTTTGCTCGATGAATGCGTCCAGTTCGGTGTTCAGTTGTCCTCGCTCGGGAGTTGCATAAGAAGCGAAGCTTCCTAAAAGCATAACCAGCAGGAGAAGGCTGGCAACATTTTTTTTCATAGTTTATTCCTTCTATAGTTTGTCTATTGAAATTGTATCAACTATTCAGAGTGTCTGTGTTATATCCTTGTAAATTTTGCCTTGGAAAAAGCTTCCGTTATTATCGGATAGATTGTTGGACTTCTATGGTTGTCGAGGTCGCTCTCGAGTGTTCTCCGTTTTCAGGAGTTAAGTAGAATGCGGATTTTCCCTTGGAAACTACAACAAAATTGAAAAAGGGGAAATATATAGATATAAGTGAGCGTGGTTTGGAAGGTGGAAATATTGATAGTTTTCTACCTGAAAATCTGCCTTGCGAGGTTCTCTGAAGTTTCCTTGTTATCGTATTTCTTGTTCGTGGAGGTGCAGACGGTGTACAAATGGGTACATTCTCCAGTGGGAAAGGAAGGTATGCGATTTGTTGATTCGCCGAGCTTTGAGACTGTATTTCTATCTTCTTGCCAGAGGTGTTGTAAGAGAGAGAGAACTTTGTGAGGTGCTCGAGTGTTCTCCGGAGGAGTTGGCGGAGACGGCACGGAGTCTGATAGAGTGTGCCATACCACTGCGCACAGAAGATGGCTATTGGCTCGAAGATGACGATGTCTTCACTTTCTTTTTGCGTGAGGAAGAGGCGGACACTTTAAAAGACTTTCAGAAAATATTGCGGGAAAAGCATCCGCAACTCAAGCGCAGGCTGAGTGAAATTCTACTCCTACGGGCAGCTGCTGACGATCTCCTTAGAAACCGAGGGGGAAGAGCCAATTGGCAGAGCGCTCATCAGCTCGATGAACTGCTGGAAAAAGCGGTAGAGGAAGGGTTTTCCCTGATCATCCGCTATGAAGATGAGTCGGGAGAAGATGTAAAAGAACTGCACATAGACAATATCCTGCGCACAGAAGATACAGCCGTAATTCTGGCAGAAGATCTATCAGGTACTCCTGTTCGGATTCGGATGAGGGAGATAGTGGAAGCGTACCGACCCGTTGAAAAAATGAAATGTCAAATCGAGCTGCTGATGAGCGCAGAAGCACTGGCCAAGATAACCCCATATCTCGAAGAAGAAGCTACGATTACACCCAGAGGCAGAGATGTCCTTCTGGTTTCAAGAGTACATGATCCTGAAGAATTCTTTCACTTTGTACGAAAATATGACCCGCAGGCACAGATCCTGACTGGAGGAAATTACCATGCTGACGCAGATGCTTGAAGAACTCTTAGAACGAAAACACCGGGCAATGTCCCCGGAAGAACTGAGTAAGGCATTAAATCTAAAGGAAGAAGAAAAGGCGCAGTTACCCATCGCAATCGCTGAACTGGTCCATAAAGGAGTGATTGAGCGTACAAAAAAAGGCCGTTATCGACTCCTTGCCGATGAGAAGATCTTTGCCGGTGTGATCCAATTGACGGATCGCAATTTTGGCTTCTTTCTCTTTGATGACCCACAACTGGAAGATGTATTCATCCATGGATCTGCACTAAATGGCGCGATGAACGGTGACAGGGTCCTTGTCCAGGTAACTCAGCCCAGCGTCGGGGATCAGAAAGCCGAAGGTGTGGTTCTGAAGGTTTTAGAGCGCCGCACAACGACGGTGATAGGAAAACTGAGCATCAACAAAGCCCACGCTTTTCTACTGCCCTATGACCGGAAAGTACGCACGGATATCTATCTTGATATCCGTGACAACCGACTCTCAAAAAGCCATGACGGGATGATCGCCGAAGTGGTCATCACCCGCTGGCCGACAGAAGGGAAGAATCCGGAAGGTCGCATCATCGAGATCCTCGGGAAAGAAGATGATCCCGGGATGGATGTCGAGATTGTCAAACGCAGTTTCAACCTGCCCTCAGAGTTTCCAGAGGAGGTACTAGTAGAAGCCGATGGACTCACAGAAGACATGAGCGAGGAAGAGAGGGAAAGCCGCAGAGATCTTCGCGATCTTCTGCTGTTCACCATCGATGGGCCTGATGCAAAAGATATCGATGACGCCGTCAGCATTGAAGTGAACGGCGACGGCTACAAACTAGGGGTTCATATCGCCGATGTCAGTCACTATGTCACGGAGTACAGTGCACTTGATAAAGAGGCTTTTCGAAGAGGCACGAGTGTCTACCTAGTCTCGGATGTCATCCCTATGCTCCCGGAAAAGCTTTCCAATGACTTGTGCTCATTGAACCCGGGAGAGGACAAGCGGGCGATGAGTGTATTGATCGAACTGAACAAACAGGGAGAGGTTCTCTCGCATGAGATCGCTCCTTCGATCATCCGCAGCTCCCACCGGCTCGTGTACAGCGATGTATCAGATCTCCTGGAAGGCAAGGACGTGCCGGCTCTGAAAGCGGTGGAAGAGCCTCTTAAGGCAATGGGAGAGCTCTCCCAACTCCTCACCGAGAAGCGGCGTCTGCGAGGGGCGATTGACTTCGGAATTGCCGAGAGCTACTTTGAACTCGATGAAGATGGCTGGCCGACTGCCATGAAGCTCCGCGAAAGACGACTGGCCGACCGCTTAATTGAAGAGTTCATGATCCTTACCAATGAAGTCGTCAGTGAGCAGTTCTACTGGCTGGGAGTCCCCTTTTTGTACCGAACCCATGAAAAGCCCAGTGCCGAAAAGTTGATGGAGTTTAATACCTTCATCCACAATTTTGGCTTTCACTTAAAAGGCAAGATGGAAAATATCCATCCCTCTGCCCTCAACAATCTCATCGATGAGGTGGAGGGCAGTCCGCAGGAGCACCTCATCAACAAGATGATGCTCCGAAGCCTGAAGCAGGCGAAATATACGAACTACTTTGAGGGGCACTTCGGTCTGGCAAGTACGTACTACTCGCATTTCACTGCCCCTATCCGACGCTATCCGGATCTGCAGATCCACCGGATCATCAAAGAGCAGCTCGCAGGAAAGATGAGCAAGCGGAGAAAAGACCACTACGGCTCCATCTTAGAAGCCGTCGCGGAACAGGCGAATATGACGGAGCGCAGAGCCGATGAAGCGGAGCGCAAAGTAGATGACATCAAGGCATCGCAGTTTATGAGTGACAAGATAGGCGAAGAGTTTGACGCAGTCATCTCGGGCCTGACGAATTTTGGCATCTTCGTGGAACTCGACAACAGCGCGGAAGGACTGATTCCGCTCAGTTCGATGGATGAGTTCTTCAAGTTCGATAAAGAAAAGTATATTCTCACCGGAAGTAATGGATCGAAACTGGAACTCGGACAGGCACTTCGCGTCCGGCTCGTCAGTGTCAATACCCAGCGCGGCGAGATCAACTTTGAATTGGTGAGGTAGGAAATGAAACTACTCGTCGCCGACCTGGACGGGACTCTGTTGAACAAAGAAAAAAAGATTACGCCCGGCGTGAAGAGGGCGATTGAGAGGTGGAGAGAGGCGGGACATGCCTTCGTCATCTCTACCGGAAGGCTTTACCCTTCCGCTGCATACTACCGGGATGAGCTGGCTATGCAGCCGGAGCTTGTCTGCTGCTCAGGTGCGGTTATCTATCGAGGTGACGATGTACTTGCAGAGCATGCGATGGAACCTCTGCTGGCAGAGAGGCTCTGGCATGTCTGCGAGCGCCGTGGGGTATATGCTCAGTATTACAGTTACAATCACCTGATTGCCAATCAGGACGGTGACTTCATGAAAGGCTATCGGCACAGTAATTCCGTGCGTCCTCTCTCGCGTCAAGTGCAGCTTGAGGTAAGAGAACACTTCCGGGTGGAAGAGCCAATCCACAAACTCTCTTTTGTCACTTGGGACCCGGAGGAGGCAAAGCAGATCCTTGCTGACATGAATCCTCTCCAAGACGTACATGTCTTTCGATCTCTTGAACATCTGTATGACATCATTAGCGACGAGAGTTCAAAGGGGATATCAGCCAAATTCCTGAAAAAGAAGTTGGGCGCTGCTAAACTCTACGGGATCGGGGACAATGAAAACGATGTCGATCTTCTGCAACTGGCGGACCACTCAGCCTGTATGGCGAGCGCTCCCGAGGGAGTACAGCCTGCGGCGGATGTCATCGTACCGGATGCGCAAGAAGATGGAGTAGCGGTCTATATCGACGCTATCTTACAGGGTTATTACTAGGCATTGAGTGTTGGAAAGAAAGGAAAAACATGAACATCATCTATGAAAAGGAAACATCGAAAGGTTTTGAAGAAGCTATTGAGAGCATCAAAGAGGAATTGAAAGAAAGAAACTTTGGCGTTCTCTGGCAGTTTGATATGAAGGGAAAGCTTCAGGAGCATAACCTTGAGCTAAACGGACATGCCGTTATTTTAGAGGTCTGTAATCCTCAACAAGCACAGAAGGTCCTCAACCAGAGCTTCTCAGTTGGCTACTTCTTACCGTGCAAAATCGCTGTCTTTGAACGAGAAGGTCGCACGACCGTAGGCACCGTCTTGCCGTCTGAGTTGATCGGCCAGATGCCGGGTCTTGATCTTAAAGATGTCGCCCAAGAAGTAGAACAAGTACTGCGCGAGAGCATAGACGCTGCCGTATAATATCGAAAGCAAAGAGTAGCCGCCTCCTTGATTGGAAGCGGCTCTTTTACTTATGGTTGAGATAACAGACGGCCTAGTTAGAACTTGTCGAAATCAATTCCAGGCAGGGGAGTTACTTTGGGGAGCCGACGCACTTGCACCCAGTCGATACCCTTTTGATCCGCTTCTTCGATCGTGATCTCAAAACCTTCATGGACAAAAATGCGGCCCTTTTCCAGTGCTTCCGTCCCGTGATGGTACAGTAGATAGCCCGAAAGCGTCGTAATCTCCTTATCTTCCAGTTCCCAGCCGAGTTTTGTATGAATGTCGTGCAGGGAGATGAGACCGTTGATGCGCCACCCGGTGGCTGTTTTTTCAATCTCCTTTTGCACCGTGTCGAACTCGTCGTCGATCTCTCCTACGATCTCCTCTAAAATCTCTTCAATCGCAAGAATCCCGGAGAATGTGCCATATTCGTCGATGACGATCCCCAGATGAACCTTCTCACGCTGGAAGTCTCTTAAAATGTCGTCAAGATAGCGGTTCTCAAGGACAAAAAAAGGCTTGCGGATTAGTTGGCGGATATCGATCTCCCCTTCTTCTTTGTGGAGAAAGGCGAGGATATCTTTCATATATAGCACACCTATGATGTGATCTCTGTCCTCTTCATAGACAGGGAAACGGGAGAATCCCGAGTCAATCATTTCGGAGAAGATTTCTCCGTCAAATCCGTCCACATCAATGGAGAAGACGCGGCTTGAAGGGGTCATGACCTGACGGGCTTCGGTTTCCCTCAGCTCAATGACACGGCTGAGGAGAAGCTCTTCATTGTGATCAATACTGCCCTGTTCGAAACTCACCCGGAATAGGCGCAGGATCTCCTCCCGGGAGATCATCTCCTGCTCGGCTTCATCCTTAATCCCGAGAAGTCTCAGGACGAGGGCAGTGCTGACGGATAGGAGGCGCACAAAGGGTTTTGCCAAGAGGCTGACGATATCAATCGGACGAGCAACGGCAAGAGCGAGTTTTTCTTTGTAGGTAAGTGCTATGCGTTTGGGGACGAGTTCTCCAAAGACAAGGGTCACATAGGAGAGCAGGATGGTCACCAGTCCAAAGGCGACCTGTTTGGCGTAAGGGATTTTAATGGCTGTCAGCATCTTTGCAACAGGTTCTGAGAAGTTTTGTGCGGCAGAGGCCGAAGCAAAGAATCCCGCCAAGGTGATGCCGACCTGGATCGTCGAGAGCAGACGATTGGGTTCTTGCGTCATGCGGATCAGCGCCTTGGAAGCGGGTGTTTTTTTCTCTTTAATCTTTCGCAGATGAGCAGGGGAGAGGGATATAATCGCAATTTCCGAAGCGGCAAAAAAGGCGTTGACAAGCATCAACACCAACAAAATCAATAGTTTTACAGGAGCGTCGGACATGAGAGTTCCTTTCGGCTTTTGACCTATTATATCACAGGCGGGAAGAGTGACGGTGTACATCTTTCCGGCAACTCGCAACACAGAAATGAGTATAAAGTCACCAACATTAATTGTTTCAGGCAATAGATAAGACAAAATCACTATTTACTCTTCGGACGTGTTCGGGTATTCCATACACACAATAATAAAGGAGGTGTACTATGACTTTCAAAGGAAAAACATCTCTTGTTACCTACCACTACGTCGATAATAG
>CALFKA010000241.1 GCA_937880545.1 uncultured Clostridia bacterium
ATCTCTCGCCCTTACACTCCTGGTCATTTCCAATGCCCGCGACGATGGAGACGGGGGTGGAGATGACCAGAGCGCCGGGGCAGGAGATGACCAGGAGTGTAAGGGCGAGGCGAATGTCCTTCGTAATGAAGAACAGCAGAGCTGAGAGGAGAATAATCCCCGGGGTGTACCAGCGGGAGAATGTCTCCAGTGTCTTCTGAGACTTCGCCTTTTTGTCCTGCGCCTCTTCCACCATGTGGAGAATGCGAGCAAAGGTCGTGTCGTCACCTACTTTTTCTGCGACGATGACGAGATAGCCCGACTCAATGATGGTGCCGGAGAAGACTTCTCCGCCCACCGTGCGGTGGACCGGGATAGACTCTCCGGTGATGGCTGCTTGATTGACGTAAGCGGAGCCTTCTTCTACATGGCCGTCGATGGAAATCTTCTCACCGGGCTTGACGATGACAAGATCGCCTTGAACGACATCTTCCGGCGAGACCACGACCTCTTCTCCATTTCTTCGGATCGTTGCCGTATCCGGCGCCAGATCCATCAGGGCACGGATGGAGGATCGGGTCTTTTCTATCGTCCTCGACTCAAGATAGTCGCCGAGGATAAAGAGAAAAGTGACGGCGGTTGCTTCCCAGAATTCGCCGATGATGAGCGCACCCGTGACGGCGACCGTCACGAGGGCGTCGATACCTACGATGCGGTAGCGGATAGCTCCCAGAGCTCTTTTAAAGATCGGGGCGCCCGCTATGGCAGTAGCAGCCAGCATGACAGCAATCGTCACCCATTCGTACCCGATCGTTCGGTGGAGCACGAAAGAGATGGCTGCTAGGATGCCGCTGCTCCAGACTATCTGTTTCTTTGTCATTTTAAACATAGCCACGCCCCTTTCCCTTACTTGACAGAGAGTACTTTGTAACCCAGTTTTTCGATGCGATCCTTGATTTCGTCTGCAGTGACTGTGCTTTCATCAAACTCTACCTTTACACGTGAGGAGTTAAAGAGCACTTCCGACTTGCTCACCCCTGCCGTCTTTTTCAGCGCGCCTTCGATTTTCATCACACAGCTGGGGCAGGCAATGGTTTCCATCTGATACGTTTTCTTTGTCATGACTGACCTCCTTAGTTCGTTAATCTAAGTATAAAGTGATCGTTCTGCTGTTTCTTTGACGCAGGTCAAAAATAGAAAGATAGTTTGTCATCTGTTGTTATAAAGGCAGGGGATGAAAAGAGACTCTCAGGTCAGAGATTTCCGAAACAGAAAATATGACTGAATGAAAACCCAAAATATGACTGAATGAAATATCGAAATCTGACTGAATAGAATTGCAAAATATGACTGAATGAGCTATTATATTATTAAGGAGAAGCCAGATGATCATAAAGAATTATCGACCGCGCTTGATTGACAGTCGATTAAAACAATATCTAAGAACCTTTGGTGCTGTCAGTATTGAAGGACCTAAATGGTGTGGAAAAACATGGACCTCACTTAAACACGCCAAGAGTTCTATATTTATAGGAGATCCGAGCGGCCAATTCCAGAACCGACGACTCGCTGAAATCTCCCCTTCCACGGTATTGGAAGGAGCAACACCTCGATTGATTGATGAATGGCAAGAAGTTCCATCTCTTTGGGATGCTGTGCGTCATCAAGTAGACCGATCAACAGAGAAAGGGC
>CALFKA010000242.1 GCA_937880545.1 uncultured Clostridia bacterium
CATGGGATCACTGGATTGCTTTTGCTCTTCTCCTCTGGATCGGCGTCACCATGCTCCGCGGCTCTAGAGAAGAGAAAAGGGAAGGAGAACCGGACTTTTCAACAGCCGTGCTCTTTCCTCTGGCTATCGCTACCAGTATCGATGCGCTGGCGCTGGGCGTCAGCATGGCATTTTTGAATGTGAATATTATCCTGGGAGCAAGTATGATGGCTGGTGTGACATTTATTGTCTGCTTGCTGGCTTGTTACCTGGGATGTCGTGTTCAGGGTCGCCTGGCAAGCCGGGCGGAAGCCTTAGGGGGCATCGTCCTGATATTCTTAGGTACAAAAATACTCGTTGAGCATCTGCTAATGTGAGGGGGAATAGAAGAGTGAAAAAAGGTTTGAATGCGGTATTTGGCGTCAGCGGACTGATTGTGTTGTTGACGGTGATTTTGGTATATATGTTTGTCCCGACGGTAAAAGGGTTTACCTATCAGGTAGCTTTTGCTTTCTCTATTTTCACAGTCCTCTTTGTCTACGCAGGGATTTCTATTTCACAGATTCTCAGTGCTCGCACCGGTTCAAAAGGGATCGGAACAACAGGAGCGCTATTGATTATCTATGGCATACTTTCCTTTACACTCAATGCCTACTTTGCTTTTGTTGTAAAAGACAAGGGTGCACTGCTTTTGATCTTATCGATTCTTCTAACCATCCTATTTGGCGTATTGACGTTCTTTTCACTCTGGATTTCAAAGAATACACCCACGATCCGAACAACGCGCTGGGATGCCGAAAATCCGGTACTTCAGCTGATTGAAAAGGTCGGAGAGCTTCGAGAAGATCCTCAAAACGAATTATTCTATCCGCAACTGGCTAGAATCTATGATCGCCTTCTCTTTCTCGATACTACCGTCATGCGCCCGCAGGACGAAGCGCTTGAATTGACGCTGCGTGAACTCGAAGTACATATGCAGAGCAAGGAAGAAGACCGAGAAGAGATGGTGGAAGAGAAGACAAAAGAACTTCTTCTGGTGCTCAGAGAGCGAGAGGATGAACTGAGAAAACTCCGGGCAGATTCGCAGCGAGGTAGCTAATGACACTGGACCAGATCTTTATTTTTCTTCTCCTGGGAATTATGCTGATCCTCTTTTCCTGGGGCAAGTTCCGCTATGATATCGTCGCGCTCGGCGCCTTATGTGTCGGCGCACTTATGGGAATTGTTCCGATCAATGGGATGTTTCGCGGGTTTGGTCATAATGCTGTCATTACAGTTGCCGCCGTGCTGGTCATCAGCGCAGGACTTCAAAATTCGGGTTTTGTCGACTTTCTCGTGTCGAAAATCACACAGTACGGCAAGACTCTTAGGACACAGACACTTATTCTCACCTTTGCGGTAGCGATCTTTTCGGCATTTATGAACAATGTCGGAGCCCTTTCTCTGTTTCTGCCTGCAGCTTTGAGAATCAGCCGGATCAATAAATACCCACCCTCGCGCATGCTGATGCCTCTTTCCACGGCATCCCTGTTAGGTGGCATGATGACATTGGTGGGTTCTCCCCCTAATATCATCATCTCCTCCTTCCGCGCACAGGCCTTCGGTACCGGCTACCGCATGTTTGACTTTTTCCCGATCGGTGCCCCTCTCACAATCACAGGTATTTTGTTTATTGTTTTTATTGGCTATCGACTCATTCCGGTACGAAAGCCTACCGCCACGAAGGATGAACTCTTTGAGGTCAAAGACTACACTACCATGGTGGAGATTTTTAATGGCTCTGAACTAATTGGCAAGAGTCTGAAGGAACTCGGTCAGAAATATTTCCGAGAAGTTCAAGTCATTGCCTATGTGCGCAACAGCATCAAATATGCCTATGTCTCTCCTTTTCTGGTTTTAAAAGAAGAGGATCGTCTGATTCTTCAGGGGAGCACAAAACAGGTGCAGGATTTCCTGCGTCTCAGTAAACTTCCTCTCTCCGG
>CALFKA010000243.1 GCA_937880545.1 uncultured Clostridia bacterium
AGATCGTGATGTGACTGGAGTTCAGACGTGTGCTCTTCCGATCTGGGAAATATAGATGAGCCGATGAGCAGAGGACCGAACTGGCTTATCTTTCAAGGGGCTCATCCCCTATATGACTTAGAAGAACAACTGTAAGGAGGAATAATGGCTCAGACTCTTGTCATCGTCGAGTCACCGGCGAAAGCCAAGACAATTGAAAAACACCTGGGAAAGAACTATACGGTTCTTGCATCCCTTGGTCATGTGCGCGATCTGCCAAAAAGTAAAATGGGCATTGACATTGAAAATGATTTTGCCCCGGAATACATCACCATCCGTGGAAAAGGCCCAATGATTGCAGCACTTAAAAAAGAGAAAGCAAAGTCAGACAAAGTGGTGCTTGCCACAGACCCTGACCGAGAAGGGGAAGCCATTGCCTGGCATCTGACTCAGGCGCTGGGCCTTGAACCGGACCAGACGGCGCGTGTGACATTTCAGGAGATCACGAAAGATGCAGTCCGCAAAGCCATGAAGAGCCCCAGGGCTATTGATGAAGATCTTGTCGATTCTCAACAGGCGAGAAGGATTCTCGATCGTCTGGTCGGCTACTCCATCAGTCCCATCCTATGGCGCAAGGTCATGAAAGGCCTGAGTGCCGGTCGCGTACAGTCCGTTGCCATGCGGCTGATCATGCTGCGTGAGCGCGAAATCCGTGCCTTTCTCAGTGAAGAATACTGGACCTTTGCGCTCAAGATGAAGAGCGAAGAGGGCAAGAGTTTTGTGGCCGATGTCATTCGACTCGGTGGTGAGAAGCTCAGCATTGACAATGAAAAAGATGCCCGCAGTTTAGAAAAGAAACTTCAGGGGCTGGATTATACGATTACAAAAGTGGAGCAGAAGGAGCGCACCCGCGCACCGTATCCTCCCTTTACCACGAGCACCCTCCAACAAGAGGCGTCGTTCAAACTCAACTTCTCCGCTTCCAAGACCATGATGACCGCTCAGAAACTCTATGAAGGCATTCGCCTCCAAAGAGGCAGTGAAGGACTCATCACGTATATGCGTACGGACTCAACTCGCGTATCGGATGAGGCCATGGCGCAGGCGAAAGAATATATAGTAGAAGAGTTCGGTGACAAGTACTCGCATCAGCGAGCAGGAGGCGGAGGGAAGAACGCACAAGACGCCCATGAAGCCGTACGCCCCAGTTCCCCCAAACGAACTCCCGAAAGCATCAAGCAGTATCTCACACGAGATGAATATCGCCTATATGAACTGATCTGGAACCGATTCATGGCTTCGCAGATGAGCAGTGCCCGCTTCCTCTCCACACAAGCCAATGTGGAAGGCGACGATGTGTTGGCTCGCGCCAAAGGGGAAGTCCGCCTCTTTGATGGCTTCCAGAAAGTCTATGAGATCCGAAGCGATGTGGCAGAACTTCCTCTCCTGAAAGAAGGGGAGAAGCCCGCTCTTCAAAAAGTCGATGCGCAGCAGAAGTTTACACAGCCTCCTTCTCGTTATACAGAAGCAAGCCTGATTAAAGAGATGGAAGAAAAGGGTATCGGAAGGCCCAGTACCTATGCCCCGACACTCTATACCATCACCCGAAGGGGATATGTCACAAAAGAGAAAAAGTCTCTTGTCCCGACAGAGCTGGGAGAGATCACAAACAGTATCATGGAAGAGAACTTCTTGCCCTTTGTTGAGCCAGAGTTTACAGCGCAGATGGAGGAAAAGTTAGATGCCATCAGTGAAGAAAAGACGCCCTGGCAGGACGTCATTCGTGAGTTCTATAGCTTACTTGATCCTTTGGTGAAACAGGCAGATGAGCGCATTAAAAAGTATGATCTCAGCGAGGTGACCGACCTTACGTGTGAGAAATGCGGATCTCCCATGCTCATTAAAAAGACAATCAAGGGCAACTTCTATGCTTGTAGTAATTATCCTGAGTGCAAGAACACCAAGCCAATCCTCAAAGAGATCGGGGTGGATTGCCCGCTCTGTGATGATGGTCAGGTAGTAGAGAGGAAGACTAAGAAGCTCAAGATCTTCTATGGCTGCAGCAACTTTCCGGAGTGCCGCTTTGCCGCCTGGGATAAGCCGATCGGCAGAAACTGCCCAGACTGTGGCAGTGCACTGGTAGAAGGAAAAGGCCGCAATAGCGGTATGATTCTATGTAATAACAAAGAATGCAAGTATAGAGAGAAAAAGAAAAAAGCAAAAGCCGATGAATAATCGGCTTTTTGCAAGCATGACTCGGTTGTCTATCTGGAATAAATGTGGATTTTGTGTTCTTCATGATGCCACATCGCTATTGCACACGTCGGTTAGATTTCAAAGTAAACGCAACACCCATTGAAAAAACGGACCATCCGTGATG
>CALFKA010000244.1 GCA_937880545.1 uncultured Clostridia bacterium
CGGAGATATATCTTTCCAGAGACGTGAAACCTGTTGTCATGGTGGTGCTGAGATTGTAGTGGTTAACGTAGGGACTTTCGCTGATATGTACTATAGTTTCACAAGAGAGAATAACTTTCAGTCTATACAATTCTATCTATGCCTTTGTTTTCTTTCTGTAAAACCTTGGCTGCTTCCCAGCCCATTTCCTGTGTGATCCTGCGCAGGCAAGTCTGACATCTTTTCTCTGTGAATGCTTCTTTCCTGTGAAAGATTATGCGCTGCAAGGGTATATGCATAAGAAGAAGATGGACTTGATACGAACAAATGTTTGTATTATAGTGGTCTTGGAGGTGAGTTATGAAAATTGTCGCCAAGCCCATTGAAGTCCTGGCCGTCTTCAGCGCCAACGGCGATATCCGTCCTTATCGCTTTCGAATTACATCAGAAGAGCAGACACAGACGATCAAGATAGATCGGGTCGTCCATGTAGAAGAAGAGAAGGTGGCAGGCATCCATGCCATCCACTTCGACTGCCGATCCCGGATTGATGATCGTGAGATTATGTATCAATTGCGCTATCAGACGCAGGAACAGTGCTGGATATTATTTAAGATTTGAGGAGGAAAACATGAGGATTACTTATCTCGGACATAGTGTCTTTTACCTGGAAGGCGGAGAAGAGAAGATCATCATCGACCCTTTTTTGCGTGGCAATGCCCAGGCGACAAAGACGCCGGATGATTTTACGGAACTCACAAAAATTCTTGTGACTCATGGTCACGGGGATCACATCGGAGATACGGTGGAGCTGGCAAAGAAAACGGGAGCCACTGTCTTTTGTAATCATGAAATCGCACACTATCTTGCCGGAAAAGGCGTTGAGAATATCCACTCCATGCATATTGGTGGACGATTTGGCAGCATCAAGATGACGCCGGCCTTGCACGGCTCAGGCATTGAAGAAGATGGCCAGATGCTCTATGGAGGAAATCCCGGAGGATTTGTCGTGGATGTCGGAGGATACCGCATCTATCACGCCGGAGACACAGGACTGACGATGGATATGCAGCTCCTCGAAGAAGAAAATATCGACGTGGCACTTCTGCCGATTGGAGGCAACTACACGATGGATCTGCGCGACGCTGCCCGCGCCGTGCGACTCATCCGACCCCGCTATGTTATTCCTATGCACTTTGACACGTTTGAAGTGATCGCAGCCGACCCGAATGAATTGCAGGTACCTGCAAATGTCCAGAGAGTCATCTTAAAACCCGGCGAGACGATGCAACTTCAGAGTAAGAGGTAATCGTTGGATCACGTACTATTCGCATTTTTACTGACCTTATTCGCCGGGCTCAGCACGGGGATCGGCAGCCTGATATCGCTGATGACCAAAAAGACCGACATGCGATTTTTGGCTACGAGCCTCGGCTTTTCTGCGGGCGTGATGATCTATATCTCCATGATCGAGATTTTTCCCCAGGCAGAAGTCATGCTGCAGGCGCAGTGGGGTGAGAAGGTGGGGAAGTGGGCGACGGCCGCTGCTTTCTTTGGGGGGGTCTTTCTCATCGCCATTATTGATAAATTAGTCCCGGAAGCGGAAAACCCGCATGAACTGAACTGGGAAGACCCACAAAAACCACCGACGGATCATCTGATGAGGATGGGAATGTTTACAGCGCTGTCTGTAGGGATTCACAATTTTCCTGAGGGTATGGCTACTTTCATGAGTGCGCTGCGAGACCCTGAACTGGGCATTCCGATCGCCATCGCCATTGCCATCCACAATATACCGGAGGGCATCGCCATCGCTGTGCCGGTCTACTATGCTACCGGAAGCAAGCATCGCGCCTTTTATTATTCTTTGCTATCAGGGATCTCAGAGCCGGTCGGAGCGCTATTGGCATACTTTCTTCTCATGCCTTTTCTCAGTGACGGACTCTTCGGTATCGTCTTTGCCTCTGTTGCGGGGATCATGGTCTACATTTCGCTTGATGAGCTTCTGCCTTCGGCGCAGCGCTATGGGGAACACCACTATTCCATCTACGGCTTAATTGCCGGGATGATGGTCATGGCGGTCAGCCTGTTACTGCTTTAGGGAGACTAGCTATGAGGAGTCAAGTGATTTCTGACTGATTTCTTTAAAATGTCT
>CALFKA010000245.1 GCA_937880545.1 uncultured Clostridia bacterium
ACGAGATCGTGATGTGACTGGAGTTCAGACGTGTGCTCTTCCGATCTTCTGGAAAACTTATTTACGGAACATCAACTGAATTGGAAGCCGAGCGTGGAGGTCATCAGCATTGATCTGCTCGTCGATCTGGTTGCAAAGGGGTTCGGTATCGGTTTTGCCCCGAAGAGAATTGTCAGAAAATCAGGACTTCCCAAGATTCGCGTGATACAGTCTCCTCCTGCAAGACAATTGTGCCTTCTCTACAACCCGGCACTTCCCATGAGCATTGCAGCGGAGAGATTTCTGGAACTTATCTAGACATTCGTATAGCAAGTAATGAGAAAGAATCCGTGATGGCCTTTGACGAAGAGATGTGTTTCATTTTAACTTGCACTCTGCTCTTTTCAAGAAAAATATGTTTTTCCTTGCCATCAATAGGTAATCCGTGATACCATGACTCTGTTACAGCATAAAGGAGGTGAACCGCTTGGCAAATATTAAGTCGGCGAAGAAGCGCATCCTCGTCATCCGCAAGAAGACAGATCGCAACAAAGCTGCTAAATCCCGAATGAGAACCTCTGTGCGCCGCTTCAATGAAGCTCTCGCCACCAATGATCGTGAACTGGCCGAGCAGAAATTTATCGACGCGCAGAAGGTCGTCCAGAAGACGGCATCGAAGGGAACCATCCATCGAAACACTGCCCGTCGTAAAGTCGCAAGAATGGCCAAAGCTTTAAACAAGCTTGCCTAATTGACAAGGACATAGAAAATGGCTAGTCTCTAGCCTTTTTTTATTTCTCAGATTCATGACTTACTTTGATATTTCTTTTGAAGAAGAGCTTTTGCAGTGATGAGCAAGTTCCGACTTACAAATGGACATACCACCTCGTTTTCGACCTTTCATCTATTTTACACAAAAGAGAAAGGGCACCGATTACTTTCTCGCGTGCCCACTTCCTTCAAGTATATATTTGTTTGACGTCAGTTCCTCAAGCCCCATGGGGCCTCTTGCGTGGAGCTTTTGAGTGGAAATGCCAATCTCTCCGCCAAATCCAAACTCTCCTCCATCGGTAAAGCGAGTGGAAGCGTTGACGTAGACGACAGCCGCATCTACTTCTCGTTTGAATCTCTCAGCGTACTCCTTATTCTCCGTGAGGATAGCCTCTGAGTGACCAGTGCCATACGTCGCAATATGATCAATCGCCTCCTCCAGACTATTGACCACCTTGATGGCGAGAATCAAATCCGCAAACTCCGTAGCATAGTCTTCTTCTGTCGCTTTTTTGACGCCTGGCAGGATCTCCAGAACTTCATCACATCCCCTCAGTTCCACGCCTTCAAGAGCTTCTCGGGCTTTTGGTAGGAGTTCCTTTGCCACATCTTTATGGATAAGAAGGGTTTCTACTGCGTTACAGACGGAGGGACGTTGCATCTTCGCGTTGACGAGGATCGGTACGGCCTTTTCAAGATCCGCATCCGCATCGATATAGATATGGCAATTGCCGATCCCGGTTTCAATGACCGGCACTTTGGCATTTTCTAGGACACTTTGAATCAGCCCCGGACCACCACGCGGAATCAGGACATCGACCCACTGGATTGCCACCATCAGCTCTCGCGTCACTTTGCGTGAGTTGTCTTTCACCAGTTGAATGAGGTCCTGCGGAAAACCGGATTCTTTCAGACTCTCCCGCATGGAGGTTACAATCGCCAGATTACTGTGAAAGGCCTCTTTCCCGCCTTTTAAGATTACACTGTTTCCCGCCTTAAAGCACAGGCCTCCTGCCTCTGCCGAGACATTGGGGCGCGACTCGTAGATAAATCCGATGACCCCCAAAGGGACACTTATCTTTTTCGCCACCAACCCTTCATGAATCTCTCTTTCCCACAGTACTTTGTTGAGTGGCGAAGGCAGAGTAGCTGTTGCCTCCAGCCCTTGAGCCATTGATTCTATTCTCTCCGGCGTAAGGAGCAGACGATCCTGCATTGCCTTGTTCATCCCCGACTCTATTGCAAGTCTCATATCTTCAGTGTTGGCCTTTAGGATCTCTTCACTATTCTTGCGAAGCCCATCCGCCATCTTCTCCAGCGCGAGGTTGATCTCCTCCGGAGTTTTGTGGACACTTTCTCTCAAAGCCTGTTTCGCTTTGACTCCCATCTCCTTAATCATCTGCTTCTCCTTCTATAAAGAGAGTTCCCAGAGGCTCCCCGTCAAAGAAACGGTACAAATCTCGTGGTTCTTCTCCGTTCATCACCCATGTATAAATACCGGCAGGCACAGTCAGGGAGGCGGCAGCAAACTTTGTGACCATCCCTCCGATCGCGTGGGAACTTCCGGCGCCGCTCACACCTTCCCGGAGCTTTTGCGAGTTGAGATTTGCGACGTCAAGTCGTATGGCGTCAGCGTTCTTCCTCGGGTCACTGCTGTAGACACCATCGATATCACTGAGCATGATCAGCGCATCCGCTTCCACAAGAAGGGCGACAAGCGCAGAAAGCGTATCATTGTCCCCCACTATAAT
Source organism: uncultured Clostridia bacterium (assembly GCA_937880545.1). Lineage (GTDB taxonomy): Bacteria > Bacillota > Clostridia > Peptostreptococcales > Acidaminobacteraceae > DUVM01. The sequence continues at coordinate 2,502 of CALFKA010000245.1, forward strand.
CTCCTCTACCGTCACCGAGTCATTCTCATTGACGATGGGAAGCACCTCCATGTCCAAGAGCCGCAGGAAAGTATTTGTGACATTTTCACGTCTCTCAGGAACTTCAAAGGCGTCTTTCGTCAAAAGAATCTGCGCTACCTTGACATGGTACTGAGAAAAAAACTTATCGTAGAGATACATCAGCTCGCACTGACCGATCGCTGCACACGCCTGTTTGCCGGGAAGATCCTCCGGACGCGTCTCATAACCCATCTTTCCTACACCAACGGCGATGGCGCCTGATGAGACCAGGATCACTTCCAATCCCCGATTCTTCAGATCGGAAAGGACGGTAATGAGTTCTTCCATCTTCCTCAGATGGATCTTGCCTGAGGGATAGGTAAGCGAAGAGGTGCCTACTTTGATGACGATGCGCTTTAATTTTGATGTATCGGGTGTGGTGTTCATCTTTGCATTTCTTTCTTGGCTCTTTGTAGTAATTGAAGGATAAGGTTTTCCACGACCTCTCCCAGGTCGACGGTCTCCAGACGACTGCGGTGGAGTGTGTCCATACACAGCTCTAACTGTTCAAGTAGATATTCTCTCGAATGAGAACGTGCACGCTGTTGAATCTTTTTTAGTACAAAACTGCTTCTGAGTCCTAGGATATTGCCCAGCGCATCTATACTGAGCGAAGCCTCCATATATACACCAGCAATCAATAGTTGTTCATAGTTCTTAATAAGGAGGGAGAGGATACTGTAGATATCTCCCGATGCTTTCAGGTGTGAGTACAATTCCATCGCCCGTTCACTCTGGGCTAGTGTAATAGCTTCGAGCATGTCGAAGACACGCTCTTCTGCGGGAATAGCAAGCATAGCCCGTACGCGAGCACCATCGATCCTTGTTTCCGGAGTGGAGAACAATTTTTCCAGTTCACTTTTGACAAAAAACAAGTCTATCTTCGACTGGTACTCAAAGTAGCGACTTCCCTCAATAATCTCCTTCATCGCCTCCGGACTGAGAGTCTTGCCGGCAAGTCTCGCCTCCTTTTGAATCCATCCCTGCATCTGTCTTCTATCAACACTTTTAGATACCACTGAAGTCCCTAGAGTTCTAAGCGTTCGCGACGAACCCCCTTCTTTGTCAATGACAAAGGCAAATGTCACGCCCTCGAAGTCACCCTCTGAGAGGAGTTTCTTCATGGCGTTGTTCCATTTGATATCCTGTGCACTGCGCACAATGACAAGCCGTTGGTCGCCAAACAAAGAAAGCGTTCCCAGAGAAGCTTGCAATGTCTCTTGATCCAACTCGCTTCCTTCAAGCCGTGTCAAGTTGAGTGATTCCGATCCTTCAGGGATCAGTTTCTCCGTCAGCTTCTGCAGAAAGTCTTCTGTCAGATAAGGTTCACTTCCCTCAAGTATTAAACAGGGCGGCAGCGTGCCGTCCTTTAGCTTGTGGAGTCCTTCGTAATAATCCATAATTCCTCCAGGTAAATTGTAACACGCATTTAATAAGAGCGAAAGCCCGCCTGATTGAAGAAAAAATTGCCGGAATCCCATGTGCTGTGATAGCGAAGTCCGCGTTCCTCCAACGCTTCGATGACACGAGGAGAAGGATGACCATAGTGATTCCTTCCTACAGAAAGAATCGTGACGAGTGGCTGGAGCCTGTCAAGCGCTCCTGCGTGCAGAGATCCCGCAGCTCCGTGGTGAGGAAATTTGAGGACATCTACCAAGGTCGCATCGATCGTGCCCAGTACCGCCTCCCCTATATCTCCTGTATAAAGCACTCGCCTTCCATAACTCTCGATCAACAGAACCAGACTCTGATCATTCTCATCGCCTCCTGCTCGTTTGGGATGAAGCACATCGACAACGACACCATCAAGCGCAAGCTGATCCCCTCTTCGGAGCGGATTCCCAATAGGGATTCCCACAGGCACGTAGAGTTCTCGATGCGGTATGCGATCCACGAGGGCACTGTGGTCGTCATCGAGATGAGAGAGAATTAAGATATCAACCTCTCCGACTCCTAATGAGCGCAGTTTCCGAAGAAGTGCTTCCTCTCTTCCGGTATCGATGAGAATCGTCTTGCCATTTGGCGTTATGATCAGGGAGGCGTCCCCCTGTCCCACATCAAAAAAGATCACTCCTTTTTGCATTTCTCGGTCATAGGTGAGAGTCAACGAACTCAAAATGAGTCCGGCCACAAGGACCCAGACACCTCTTTTTTTCCATTTCTTCCACCACTTCTCCTTTTCACGCAGCAAAAGCCAGGTAAACCAGAGAAGATAGATGGTGACGAGTGTCAATGCAGCGGGAGAGGGCATCTCCAGACGTAGAAGCGAACTATTTCTCACGATATAGAGTCCTCGAATAAGTCCCGATAACAGGTATCCTATCAGCGGTTGAATCAGCGGAAGGAAAAAGCCCAACATGAGAATGCCTAAAATAGGAGCACTGAGCGCACTGAGTATGATATTGGCTAGGATATATAACAGCGAGAGTCTCTCAACCAAAAGAAGCTGAAGAGGCAAAAGGGCAACCCACATCCAGAAAAGTTTTTTCTTCTTACTTATTTTAAGAGCTCCATAAGCTATCGTCCCCAACAAAAAAGACAGGCTGCCTGCCCAAGCAGGTTTCATCCACAAAAGGAGCAGACAGACAGCACTGAGCGACTCCAATGTGTCAGGTTTTCTCTTCAGGTAGAAGCTGACAGCTCGTATCACAGCGATGAACAGGGTTCTGAGCGCGCTGACATGCCAGTTGCTGAGATAGCAAAAGAAAATGAGCACCCCAAGCGCTACCACTTCTGTCACAACTCTTGGAAGGGAGAGCAGCTTCCCTATGCCGAGGAGTCCTCGGTGATAGATTCCCAAATGGAGTCCTGAGAGGACAAAAAGATGGAGCATGCCAAGCTCTTTCAGACCTTCTTCCAGTTCACGCTCGAGTCCCTCCCGAAGTCCAAACAACAGACTAAAAGCCACTGAGCTGTGTTCTCCAATGCCTTCGAGACGTTCGTAACAGCTTGTGAGAATCCGGTTTCGAAGTGTCGGAGGAATGTCACCCACTTGCTCACTCTTCCCAATAACCGCCTCTCCCATAAGACCTCTCGATGCCGCTGCCTGATTTAAAAACCATCGGGAGTTCTTGTCGGGAAAAGCTTTTATCTCATAGGAGCCGGCATAGTTTCCTTGTGGCAGTTTCCCAAAATACTGACAACGGCCTTCCTGCGTCACTAAAGTCTTGCTCGAGCGTAGCACTCCCTGATCGATCACGGAAAAATCACAGATCGGAAGAGCACACGTCCTGAACTCCAGTCACATCACGATCTCGTATG
>CALFKA010000246.1 GCA_937880545.1 uncultured Clostridia bacterium
TGAAGGTGCCATCCCCGTCGAAAGAGCCAAAGAGATTGCTCTGAACTCTGCCGGTGTCAGTGCCGCCGACGCCAAATTTAAAAAAGTGGACTTTGACTACGACGATGACTATCCTCTTTACAAGCTGGAATTCACTGTCGGTGCTGAAGAATTCAAATTCGAAATCGACGCCAGCACCGGGAATATCTTTAAGTTCGAGCGCAATGACAAACTCTCTGACAGTGACTATGAAGAAGCTGTCGACCCCAGCAAATTGGTCACCATGGACAAAGCCAAAGAAGCCATTCTCGCCTTCGCACGCCTCAATGCCGACGAGGTGAAGTTCACCAAAGGGGAGTTTGACAAAGACGACAAGCGACCTGAGTACAAGTTCGAGTTCCAGGCAGGGGGCGTAAAGTTCAAAGCAGAACTCGTTGCCAGCACCGGAAAAGTCGTGAAGTTTGAGCGCACCAGCAGTTTCGGTGACAGCGGTTATGAAAGCAAATCCCCTGACACGCAGCCCAAGCCCGGTGACAGTGACTACGATGATTCACTTTACAATGATGATTCCAACTATGACGACGACTCGCTATACGATGACACGGATGACTCGCTATACGATGAATCGGATGACTCGCAATACGATGAATCGGATGACTCGCAATACGATGAATCGGACTATGACGATGACTCCGATTATCAGACCCCGGCCCCGGCACCCAAACCAGCTCCCGCTCCGGCACCCAAACCAGCTCCCGCTCCGGCCGACAGCGACTACGACGACAGTGACTACGACGACAGCGACTACGACGACAGCGACTACGATTGATGAAGCAAGGAGGAGCGCATGAAGCTGAGACATGAACTCAAGCATGAGATCAACTCTGCCGACTACCTCCAGCTAAAACACAGACTTCGCTGGATTCTCCATCCGGATCCACATGCTGACGCACACGGTCAATACCGTGTGCGCAGCTTGTATTTTGACGATCCTTTCGATTCTGCACTGATGGACAAAATCAGTGGAGTAAACAGAAGAGAGAAGTTCCGCGTCCGTTGCTATAATGAAGACTTTTCCTATATAAAGCTTGAAAAGAAGACCAAGCGCAGTGGCCTGTGCAGCAAGCAAAGCGCTCGCCTCAACCGACAGGAAGTACAGAGCCTTCTTGAGGGCAATATAGACTTTCTCATGGATCGCGAGGAAGACCTCCTTCGAGAGCTTTACGTAAAGATGAAAAGTCGCTTACTCCGTCCACGCACCATTGTCGAATATATCCGTGAACCCTTCATACACCCTGCAGGAAACACACGTATAACGCTTGATCGAGATATCCGAACCGGAGGAAAGAGTTTAGATTTCTTCGCTTCTGATCCGCTGCAACTTCCTACGGAAGAAGCATTTGCGGTTCTCGAAGTAAAATACGATGAATTCCTGCCGGAGTTTATTGCCAGAGCTGTGCAGATAGGTTCGAGAAGAGCCGCAGCCTTCTCAAAGTACGCTCAAAGCCGCAAATACGACTAAGGAGACTATCTATGACGTTTCAGGATATTTTCAAATCAAAATACCTCGAGAATGTAACTGTTATCCCCATGTTTGACATGGCTTTGGGGATGCTGCTGGCATTCTTGACGGGACTATTCATTTTCTGGATTTATAAGAAAACATATCGAGGGGTCATGTATTCTTCAAGCTTTGGAGTGACTCTCATCGGGTTGACCATGATCTCTACCTTCGTCATCATGGCTGTCACCAGCAATATCGTCCTCTCCCTGGGTATGGTGGGAGCGCTCTCTATCGTACGCTTCCGGACGGCGATCAAGGAGCCACTGGACATCGCCTTTCTCTTCTGGAGTATTGCTGTAGGGATTGTATTGGCTGCCGGCTTGATCCCGCTGGCTGTCTTTGGGAGTATATTTATCGGGCTCGTTCTTCTCATCTTCGTCAGCTGGAAGACACACGATGACCCCTTCATCCTTGTGCTCCGCTGTGATACGCAGGAGACGGAGACACTCACCCGTCAGATGCTCGATTCCAGTGTCCAGAAACTTGTTCTTAAGAGTAAAAGCGTAAGACCCGGGGCAATGGAGCTCCACTATGAACTGCGACTGAAAAGTAACGACACAAACTTTTTAAACCTGATCTCTGAAGTTACAGGCGTCTCAGAAGTCGTCCTTGTCAGCTACAATGGAGACTATGTAGGCTAAGGAGTACCCATGCTCAAGCACCGCCACATCGATAAGATCGCAATTATTGGCATTGTCCTTGCCGTTGTTATTGTTGTGCTCTTTATGAATGGTGAGGCTCTGGGACTGACAAGTCATCACAGTGCTCCCGCATACGCCGGACGCCTTTTTGATTCCGATTATGTGCACTCAATTGAGCTTTTCTTAAGTGACTCCGATTGGCACAATATCCTAGAAAACCCAAGAGAAAAAGAATATGTCCACGCTACCGTCATCATTGACGGGGAGAAGATTTCGAATGTAGGCCTTCGTGTCAAAGGGAGTAATTCCCTCAATCAGGTATTGAAGTATGGCTCCAAGCGATTTAGCCTGAAGATTGAGTTCGACCATTATGTCACGGGGAAATCTTATTTTGGGCTGGATAAGTTATCTCTGCAATCATCCTTCCAAGACAATGCCTATATGAAGGACACCATCGCCTATGACATGATGGCGAAAATGGGCATCCCCTCTCCCCTCACAAGTCACGCCTTTGTGCGTGTAAATGATGAGGACTGGGGACTTTTTATTGCCGTAGAAGAGCCGGAGGATGCCTTTGTACGAAGAAACTATGGGACCGACCGCGGACAACTCTATAAACCCGAATACAAAAAGATCGATGACGATAACAGCGACGTTTATCTCATCTATACGGGTGATGAGTTCTGGCGCTATGAAAATATCTTCCGCAAGGCCACTTTTGAGATCAACGACTCCGACAAGAGGCGACTGATTGAATCTCTTCGCATCCTCTCCACCGGGGAGAATCTGGAAGACGCCATCGACCTGGAGGCCGTTTTGCGCTACTTTACGGTACAGACCTTTGTCGTCAACCTCGATGGCTACCTTGGAAGAACCGGACATAACTACTTCTTGTATGAAAAAGATGGGAAGATCTCCATGCTCCCCTGGGACTACAATCTCGCCTATGCAACTTACGCGCTGGGAATGCCCGAGCCGATCGATGACCCGACCCTGTTTGTCAACTATCCGATCAACACACCGGCTCCTTATGAGTATATGTCCCGACGACCGCTCTTTCTCGAACTTCTCAAGCGCAAGGAAATAGCCACTCGCTATCATGAGCTCTACGATGAGTTCCTGAAAACATATATGGAAAGCGGGTACTTCGAAGAAAAAGTGGAATCAATCCGCGAGATGATCGCTCCTTATGTCCAGAGAGATCCCACGAAGTTTGCCTCTTACAAGGACTTCCACATCGCAGTGGATACCTTTAAAGAATTCTGCCTCCTCCGCACACAGAGTGTACGGGGACAACTCGATGGCACCATTCCCTCCACCTTCAAAAGACAAAAAGAAAACCCCAACATTCGAATTGACGCCTCCCACATCCGCATCCAGGACCTGGGAGACTTTGAAGATATGCGCCGCCTCATCGACGGCAGACTTCCTGAGTAGCTCTACTCATAAATCGGGTACATAAAGAGCAAGCGAAAGGAGTCATCATGGAAAAACAATATCAGGATGTCCTTGATTTTTGGTTCACCCCCGAACACACGGAACTACACTTCGTAGAAGATCCGGAGTTTGATGAGAAAATCAGAAGAGAGTTTCTTCCCACCTGGGAGAAAGCAAAAGAAGGTCTTCTCGTCGACTGGCGTGAGACGATCCACGGAAGACTCGCCGAGATCATCGTACTCGATCAGTTCTCAAGAAACCTCTTCCGAAATGACATCCGTACGTACACGCAGGATAAGATGGCCATTGCCCTTTCACAGGAGGTGGTAGCACACCCTGACTATGCCAAGCTCTCCCCCGATGAAAAAAGATACATCCTCCTTCCCTTCATGCACTCGGAGTCCTTGGAGCTTCACGCATGGGCAAGGAAGTACTTTGAAACACTCGGCGATGAGGGCACTCTGTATTACGAAGATCTCCACCTAGACGTACTCAAGAGATTCGGCAGATATCCGTATCAAAATGACGATCTGGGCCGTAAATCCACTCCGGAAGAGATCGCCTTTTTGGAAGAGAAAAAAGAGAGAATCTACGAATAGATTCTCTCTTCCCATCATAAAAACTTTATTCGAACAGATTGTCTTTTTTCTTCAGTTCACGTTTCTTTGTGTACATCTTCCACAAACCCATGCCAAGAACAATGGTAAACACCGAGGTTAAAATCGCTATCACCAAACGTGTTGGCACCTTCTCCCGTGTAAAATACAAGTCAAAATTCTCTATCGACATCCAGAGATTCAAGACAAAGAAGATGATCTGTGTAAACATAATCCTATTGATCTGCTTCACCTTCGGCGCTGTATCTGAGTAAAGCTCAAAGCTTCCCTCTCCACGTACCTTTCGAAAGTATGCCCACCCAAACATATCTCCGATATATTCTATTCCCGTATCTTCCAAGAAGCGGATGTAGTCCTGTGTCTCCTGATGCTCTGCTTTCTTTTCCAGAAACTGCATCCGTACTTGATACTCTCCGGGGGCACTTTCTTTAAAGTAATAGGTAAAGGGACTTACATCGGTCAGTGCCAGCCCCTGATCTGCCATCTCATTGAGCCACTGCTCCTCTTTGTCGTAGTTAAAAACTGAGAATGCTCTACGTATGACTTTAGACATGTTGCGCCTCCAAGACTGTTTTCCCATTATCCAATAACTCTTGTAATCGTTCAATCTCCCCTCGGAGAACTTGTATTCCTGTGTCGGTAATCATATATTCTTTTTTCCTACTGCCTTTATCTTCTTCAAGTGCTCGAATCCATCCTCTCTCAACCATGGTGTTGAGAGCTCCGTACAGCGTCCCAGCCCCCAGACTGACGCGGCCGTGCGAGAGCTTTTCAGTATGCTGCATGATCCCGTAGCCATGCATGGGTTGAAGGAGAGATAGAAGGATATAGTACACTCCCTCTGTTAAGGCGCCTGCTTTTTCCATAATCCCTCTCTATCGTCTAGCGTTATATCGTCTGTCGATATAACTATATCGCCTCCCGATATAGTTGTCAATCCCCAAATGAAAAAGGCTCATTTGCATCCGGATCCTCCGTGGCTCAAGCCCTGAATTTCTCTGAAAGAACGGCGAACGATTGAAAAAATCGTCAAAAAAAAGACTCCTACTTCATCGCGTCCTGTAGGAATCGTTTTTATTACCGTTACATTTCTTCTGGCTATATTGCGGCTCATTGAAACAGTCTACTCGTCTGTGGAGTCGATCTCCGCAACCGCGGTAACGGGCTTCAGCAAGTGCCATTTTCTCCAAATATTGATGAGGATGTCTTTTTGCGATACGTACACTTCCTGATCTCTCTCCCATGCCCAGGTTTGCGCTCGATAGACTCTACGACTCTCTGGCATCTGGTCATAGTCGATTCCGGCATTGATCCTGTGTGTTCCGTGCGGGAGTTTGATCACGTGTGTACGGTTGAAGCCGTTCAGTATTCTGATGTGATCGTCGATTTTTATGTAGCACTCGCACAGAAGCGGTGTTTTTACGATGATGTTTCCGGTCAAAGAATCCCTCTTTCTTTTCATCGCGAGGCACGCCTGTACTCAGCCCTCGAATCTCGGCGAAATTCACCGACGGAATTCACCGTCACTCCTTCACAGAAGAGTTGGCAGGCAAAGCGCCGATACTTCTTACGGCAAGCTTCGATCTCTCAGACTGGTAATCTGCCCTCTGTCAGTTACGAAACAGTTTCTCGATCCTGTCCTCTCGCCAAACCTGGGCCATAAACGGACTGCGTGCTGCCTGTTCATCATAGGAATCCTGATCTTTCGCGCATTCCTCACACCAATGACCGGCGCGCAGAATCAGGAAGGGACTGGCTTCAAATACATGTCCCTGAGAGCATTTCCAGACCTTCTTTTCCGTTTCGTTTGAAATGGCTTCATTTGAGAGATACTCACCTCCCCGGAAATCAGCGGCGCGTTGGAGCTCTTCTATCGATAATTCTTCTAGCTGTTTCGTCTCGTCAAAACCGTGATCAAGTACTTTGTGAGGAGGATCCGACTGATGGACAAAGTCATTCCATCCTCCGATCTGTTCCCACACTTTTCTGCTGCCGAAAAAGACATTGATCTTCTTTTCTACATTGTGCTTGAACCAGTACAGAGGGGCGACGGGATTGTGAAGCGCTCTCTGGCGCATATAAAACTTCACCAGCGGCTTGGGAAGGTACTTGACGGCTTTCACCCACATCGGGAGATGCGCCTTCATCTCCTTAAGGAAACTCTCGAGTGTGTCTTTGCGAAAGGGTACCAGCTCTTCGAGTTTATCGGAATCCAGGTAGTAATGGCCGTGGAAGTTTCTCAGAGCGAACATGTTCGGCTCGTAGATGTCTTCCACGTGAATATTCATCAGACCGAAGACCATCTCCAAAAACTCATAAAAGGACTTTCTGAAATTGGCTCCGCCGCCGACATTATAGACATGATTCCAAAACTTCGACGGCATCTCGTCCATACAGATATTTCTTAGAAGCCTGGCCGTATCGTTAGCGGTGACCCACTCCAAGTGATTGTTGAGCGGTTGATGATAGATGATCCCATTGTCTCTTTGCACGATTCCGTAGTGAACCATGGCGGTCTGACGCAATGACACCCAATGCTTGACACCTGACTCGATGAGATATCTCTCGGCAGCCAGTTTTGACTGTGAGTAGGGATCTAAAAGAGCCGGAATCAGTGGATCGCCGATTCGCCCCCAGTGAACGGGAACAGAGCGATTTCCCGTCTGGGCGACACTTCCAATATAAATAATCTTCGGCTGGAGCTCCTCCTCCATCTCGAGGACGGCGTCCACCACGTTCTTTGTTCCGCCGACATTCACGTCCCAGGTGAGCTTTGGTCGATCATCCGCTTCGGGAGAGACCAGCCCACCCATATGGAGAATGTAGTCACAACCCTTGACGACATTTCTCACATCCTCAGGAACCGTCAGATCTCCGATGACGATTGTCTGTCCAGGTTCATCTTTGAACAGATGCCTGTTCTTATCTGCGGCAAGGATCATCAGAACCACATCGAACATATCCGAATTGTCTCGGAATGTTTTGACGACCTGCGTTCCCATGGCGCCGGTCGCGCCGGTTAAAAGTACCGTCTTTCGAGTCTTCTTCACACTGTTTTCCATTATATGACTCCGACGATCACAAGATAATAAGATATTACCACAAATAAAATGCTGTAAAGCGTGCCGATCAAATAATACTCTGCGAACCTTCGGTTCTCCTCAATCTGCTTGAACCTGGCGACGGATTTCGCCGTGTAAATAAGCCCGATTGCTCCGAATTGACCCACTGTAAGGAAGACAGCGGACAGAATTCTCTCAAGACTTCCGATGAGGGCACCGGCTCCAGGTTCCGTTTCCACCGCGTAGCGGATGTGGGTGGGTTCTGCTGGTGAGGGAACAAGCCGGTACTTTGAAAAGAAGATGTGAAAAAACACGTTGGCAGGTTTCGTGATCAGCACAAAAAGCAGGATCCATCGAAGATGCTGAGTACTGAAGGGTATGTGTATCCCGTGTGTGTCGGAGTAGAACACTCCCTCCGACAAGACCATCACCAGTCCTACATGTATGCACTGCTTCATCGCGTAGATGATCTTCGTGCGGTTCTCATATCCGAAAAACGCCCGGGTCGTGCTCATTCGTTCGGTAAGAAGGTGTGCGCCAGCCAAAACAAAGGCGAGTACCCATCCTGCGGGCGAATGCCCTCGAATATGGAGCCAGGCGGACACAGGTAACAAAAGCACCAAATGTGTCAGTACGTGACGAAAAGTTTGGGAAGCTTTCCACTTTTTTCCGTTCTCCTCATCACAGCAGAGTTGAAAGTCTCCCAATAAGTGAGCAATCAGAAGGAGGAGGGTCACATCACTCAGTCCGTGCATGCCATGCCTCCAATTCCTCTCCCAGCACATTTCTCGCATGAAGATACAACTTGATGCCGCTGGAACTGAGACGTTTGCTCAGGCTGCTTTGAGAAATAGAAAGATCTTCAGCCAAACTTTTCTGCTCAAAACTTTCACTGTATATCTTTCTTTTCAGCAGTTCTCCGAAGGTCTCTTTCTGTAACTGCGTCCAATCCAGTTTGATGGCGTCACTTAAAAGAAACAGTGCATTTACGACTTCTTGTCGTTCTGCGAGTCCTTCGATTCTCACTCTGGATCGACCTCCCCAGCTCTTTTCACGGACATTCTCAATGGCGCTGCGGGCGTTCCAGAAGGCTTCTCCGTCTGCTCCAATGCTGATCTTCGGATCAATCTCCGTCAGCAGAGTGCCGTACCCCAACCCGGAGCGAAACGGAAGACCCAGCCGATATTCAAGGTCATCGAGCAGCAGAAAGATCTCCTTGTCCGGCTTCAAGAGTGCTTGAAATTCATCTCCGAGTGTCAGCGTCAGTCGAGACACCACACAGTCACTGTAATCCGTGCTGATTGCTGAGAACACCTTCTTGATGTGCTCTTGAACGCTCAATCGGTCTTCAATTCTCCTCGAATGGATCAGATCTCCTATCAGTGCAATGTAGCGCATTTGTTGCCTCCAAAAGGGAAATCGCTAATTATTTCCCTATTAATAGAAATTATTTATAATTTCCTTATTTAAGGAAACAATAGCACAATCACGCATGCATGTCCAGATAAAGAAGCAATGAAAACAGCTTAACTGTCCGATGGTTTATTCCACGAGGAAATTATTTCGAATAATAGGAGGTATCCGGCTCATCCGAAATCATTTGTAATGTATATCCATCTCCTAGAACCGGTCGGATCGAGAGCATTCTCGGCTCTCCATGGGCAAGACTGCAAAACTCCAGCATCATAGGGGGCTCAGGTTCTTCGGCATGAGGATTATACAAAAGATCGTATAATTTGGATGCCTGTTTCGCAAAAGCATGTACCTCTTGAGGACTCTTAAGCTCCACATGGTCGACAGTAATAACAGCGTAATCTTCGCCATCTTCCACAACAAAATTCGCCTCTACAACATCAGCAAACTGAACCATCTGTTCGATAGTCTCTAAAATGGCGTCCTTGTTTTCCCGCGGATAAGGGTGGCCTTCGATATAGATAGGTGTTAAGGGAGGAGTCCATACTGCTTTCTCCGGTAACACCTCAACATTCCTAAGAGGCAGTTCGCCTCGAAAAACCTGACCTGCGCGTTTTCCGTAGGCAAACATCCAGCCACGATTGCCACTAAGACAATCGGAGGTCTGATAGTACGAGAAAGACACACAATCTAATTCACTATCATCAAGAGTACTCAAATATCTTCCTAAAGTGTGAGGTCCAATAGGATTATTTTCTAATTCCTTTTCCCATCTCAAATAGCTTACTACCCTTGGCCGCCATGTAAGTTCATAATTCCATCTCAGATCTATTTTGTCTGCGTAATCGATGATCTTTAGATACCTTTCAAAATCAACAATTGCATCTTCATAGGTAAAGCGGATCCTTTGCCCGTCTGCTCTCAGGTCAAAAGAAAAAAACTTCGCAGACCCCACTTTTGACTTAAATGCGATAAAGCTCAGTCGGGAAAGTATATAGTCTCTCACGGATTCCACTACACAGTTCGTATCCCGCATTTTATTGAAAGATACTTTTTCAAAATATTAGATCGGAAGAGCACACGTCTGAACTCCAGTCACATCACGATC
>CALFKA010000247.1 GCA_937880545.1 uncultured Clostridia bacterium
GACGTGTGCTCTTCCGATCTGAGGAGCGCTTTGCGGCTGACACCGATCTTGTCACCATCAATATTGATGACTTTGACAACTATTTCATCGCCGATGTTAAATTCATCTTCGACTCTTCGCAGATGCTTGAGTGTCAATTCCGAGATATGACAGAGGGCGTCCACTCCCGGGAGTATCTCAACAAACGCGCCGAACTTCGCGATACGCAGGATCTTGGCGGTGTAGATGTCACCGATCTTGATATCCTTTATGCGCTCCATAGCTTCTTTTTTGTGTTCAGCTTCGAGAAGTGCCTTACGCGAGCAGGCAATCTTGCCTTCTTCGTCGATTCCGATGACCTTGACTTTAATGACATCTCCCTCTTTAAAGAGATCTTCCACTTTGTCGAGGCGCTCCGGTGTCATTTCAGAGATGTGACAGAGAGCTTCATGATGTGGGGTAAGGGCGACAAAGGCACCAAACTTCGCGATGCGCACAATTTTGGCGTCATAGACTTCTCCCACTTCGACCTCTTTGGTAATCGCTTCGATTTCCGCCTTGGCAGCTTCTCCGCCTTCTGCGGTCTCAGCTGTAATGACGACGCGACCATCATCTGTGATGTCGATCTTGGCATTGTGTTCTGTCGTGAGGCGGGTAATGACCTTTCCACCTGTTCCGATGACGTCGCGAATCTTTTCAGGATCTATCCAGAGGACAAAGACGCGCGGGGCATGGGGCGAGAGTTCTCTGGCTTCCGCTAGCTCGGCATTCATATTTTCTAAGATATGAAGTCTTCCCACTCGCGCCTGCTCAAGAGCCTGTTCGAGGATGGAGCGGTCAATACCGCCAATTTTGATATCCATCTGAATGGCACTGACACCTTCTGAAGTGCCCGCCACTTTGAAGTCCATGTCTCCCAGGAAGTCTTCGAGGCCCTGGATATCACTGAGGATCGCTACTTTCTCCTCTTCTTTAATGAGACCCATAGCAATACCTGCTACAGGGGCTTTCAGCGGTACGCCGGCGTCCATCATTGAAAGGGAGCTGGCACAGATGCTGGCCTGGGATGAGGAACCGTTGGAAGAAAGGACTTCCGAGACGACACGGATGGCGTAGGGGAAATCATCTTCTGAAGGGAGCACTGCCATAAGTGCCTTTTCACCGAGAGCACCGTGACCGATGGCGCGGCGATTTGGACCTCTTTGAGGACCTGTTTCACCCACCGAGTAGTGGGGGAAGTTGTATTGATGCATAAAGCGCTTGTTCTCTTCCAGATCAAGGCCGTCAAGTCGCTGGGCATCACCCAGAGCGCCAAGTGTTGTAATCGAAAGAGCGCTCGTCATGCCACGTTTAAAGTACCCGGAACCGTGAGTTCTACGGATGAGACCCGTCTCACTGTGGAGTGAGCGGATGACATCGGCGGCTCTGCCGTCAGGGCGGAGCCCTTCGTCGAGGATCATGGCACGCATGACAGTTTTTTGAAGTGCCTTAAATTCGGCCGTCAGAGCATCAGTGTCCTGCTCTTCTTCCGGCGTCACTTCCATATAACGAGCCAGGAGCTGTTCATAGAGGGCATCGGTCTGTTCCTGTCGGGCTTCTTTTTCAAATGCCTGATGGAAAATGCGACTGATTTCATCTTTCGCCGTCTCTTCAACAAGGGCGCTGAGGCTCATGTTCTTCTCTTCCGGTACGAAAGGAAGTTTGACGACGCCAGTGGCTTCAACTATCTCGTCGACAAATCTCACGATGCTTTTGATTTCTTCATGGGCAAGAAGAATGGCTTCGAGAATCTTTTCCTCCGGCAGGATGTCTGCCTGTG
>CALFKA010000248.1 GCA_937880545.1 uncultured Clostridia bacterium
TCACATCGAACCTGGCGTCAGCCTCTATGCTGAAAACAAAATGGAAAACCAAGCGCTCAACACGCTCGCCTGTGTCGGAAATACTGCGCGCGTCGTCTCAGGAGATGCCAAGGACGCCGTGGGATTTGTCACCGGAAAGCACGGCGGGATTGAACACGTCATGTGCTACTTTGAAAAGGAAGATCTGGAGAAGATGATTCCCGGTGATAAGATTCTGATCAAATCCTGTGGACAGGGACTGGCACTCACGGACTATCCGGACATCCATGTACAAAACATGGACCCTAATTTATTAGAGAAACTGAACACAAAAGAAGAAGATGGAAAACTAAAAGTCGGTGTCAAAGCCACCGTGCCCGCCCATCTGATGGGCTCGGGACTGGGTTCTTCCAGTGGCTATAGTGGTGACTACGACATTATGACGGGAGACACGCAAGCATTAAAGGAAAACGGACTCGAAGACCTGTGCTTTGGCGATCTCGTCCTTCTGACAGACTGTGACAACACCTATGGTCGCCAGTACCTAAAAGGCGCGGCCACCCTCGGCATCATCATTCACAGTAACTGTGTCCTTTCGGGCCACGGACCCGGCGTCACGACACTGCTCACCTCGAAGAACGGAATGATCGAAGGATTTCTCGATGAGGGAGCCAACTTAAAAGATCTGATGGAGAAAAAATGAAAGTATATATCAGTGCCGATATCGAAGGCGTAGCAGGCATCAACCACTGGGATGAGACAGAGGCGACAAAAAGAAGTGACTACGAGCCTTTCAGAAAGCAGATGACGGAAGAAGTGCTCTCCGCCATCCGCGGTGCCAGAGCCGCCGGAGCAAGTGAGATTACGGTGAGAGACGCCCACGACACGGCCCGTAACATCCTGCCACAGGACCTTCCCAGGGGCGTACAGCTAATCCGAGGATGGAGCGGTCACCCATCGATGATGATGGAAGGTCTCGACGAGAGCTATGACGCTGTCTTTCTCGTCGGCTATCACAGCCCCGGCGCGGGCGATGGCAATCCTCTGCGCCACACTATGACCGTCGACAAACTGGTTGAGACAAAGATCAACGGGAAGAGAGCCAGCGAGTTCCTTTTAAATACCCTCTATGCCGCCTCCTTAGGCGTACCGGTTGTGCTGGTCAGCTCCGACACAGCACTGGCGAAAGATGTTAAAGAGTTAAGCGAGCAGATCCTCACCGTTGAGACCACAAGGGGCGTGGGAAATGCCACCTACACGCGCCAGCCCGATGACGTCCTCGAAGACATTGAGAACAAGGCAAAGAAAGCGCTACAGGAAACAATAAAGCCGGTGGGACTGGCCGATACTTTCCTGCTGGAGCTGACTTTCACCAATCACTCGCACGCCTATAAAGCTTCTTTCTATCCCGGAGCCGAGCTTGTCAGCGAAATCTGTGTACAATTGGAAACGGATAATATCTTCGACATTCACCGCGCACTCGGTTTTATGCTTTAGCAGTACAGATTTCTAAAGAACAACTTGAAAAATTGGGGGTTATGCAGAAGCATGCATGACCCTCTTTTTGATGGAGCGAAAACAGAATCCGACTTCAGATAAAAGAGAAAAAAAGGAAGCTCGAATCAATGACTCGAGCCTCGCATTATTTCGAAAATGATTAGTTATTAGTTGTAAATCACGCGTATCCAATGGCCTGGGCAACGATGACAAAGATCATGCCGATGAGGTACCAGATACCAAGAAGCTTGATGAACCATTTTGCCCATCTTTCCCAGGGAACGTTGGCAACAGAAAGAGAACCCATGCAGGAGGCAGTGTAAGGGATGATAGCATTGGAAAAACCATCGCCTAACTGGAAAGCAAGGACGGCGACCTGTCTTTGTACGCCTGTTACGTCTGCAAGAGGCACCATGATCGGCATGGTTGCCGCTGCCTGACCACTACCGGAAGGAATCAGGAAGTTCAAAAGACTTTGGACAATAAACATTCCCCCAGCTGTAATGGAACCGGGCAGTTTGCTGACGACTTGAGAAAGACCGTGCACCATGGTGTCAAGAATCATTCCACTTTGCATGGTGATCAGAATCGCTCTGGCGATACCGACGACCAGGGCACCAAAGACGACGCCCCTAGCACCTTGAACAAACTTTTCACTGACTCTACTCGGTCCCATTCCTCCGAGGAAACCACCGGCGAGACCTGTAATCAGGAAGGCCGTCGAAATCTCGGTAATGTACCAATCATAGTTGAACACACCGATGACGATGGCGACAAGTCCGGCAAGCAGAGCCAGCAGCACTAGAATGTGTCGAGTGGTCAATTCGGGAAGATCATCTAAGTTGAGAATCTTTCCTTTTTCTGCTTGTTCTAATTCATAGACAGCACTGAGCTGGGGATTTGCTTTTACCTTCTCCGCATAGCGCATGATATAGATTGCCGTCACAACAAGCATGACAGCCAGGATAATCAGTCGGAACGTAATTCCGGAGAACAAGGTGAGTTCTGCCAGTCCCTGAGCGACCCCTACCGTAAAGGGATTCATGGCCCCGGAGGTAAATCCGGAAGCGGCACCGAGAAGGACCATGGCGACTCCGACGATGGCGTCGTAGCCGACAGCCCTTGCCAGCATGACTCCGAGAGGAACGAATAACAGTGATTCTTCCGCCAGTCCGATAGTAGCACCGAAGATGGAAAAGATGACTAAGAAGACCGGGATGATCCACTTGCCGGAATTTCTGAATTTCAATGCGATACGACTGATGCCACTGTCGATAGCCCCCGTTGCCGTAATGATTTCAAAAGCACCCGCAATGACGAAAATAAAGAATACAATATTAGCGGATTCGACCAGCCCGTTTGGAATGGTCATGAACAGCTCAAACGGTCCAATAGGCGTCTGTTCGACATACGTGAAAGAGTCAGGATCTACAACCGTTCTTCCGGTCGCTTCGTCCACGACTCTTGTGTACTCTCCTGCCGGCACAATGTACGTACTGATAGCCATTAAGAGGATGATAATACCGATGATGACATACGTGTGAGGTACTTTAAACTTCTTTTTCTTGTTAGTTTCTGCGTCCACACTCTTCTCCTTTCCTATGAGATCGGAAGAGCACACGTCTGAACTCCAGTCACATCACGATCACGT
>CALFKA010000249.1 GCA_937880545.1 uncultured Clostridia bacterium
TTCCGATCTTACAATATCTGTAGACCCACCGACACCCTCGGCAATCATAGGCATATGAAGGTGGATACCAATGCTCTTAGAATGAATCGTGAGCATGCCATCTTCGTCTATGTATGCATAGCCGTTGTCAGGCTCGAGGTATAGATGCGGTTGACGCGAGCAGTAGCTCTCGATTTCAATCTGATTTTCTTCAGGCACGCTGTCCCAATCGAAATCAGGTCCCTTGATACAATTCGTCTCGTAATATTCATTGGGAATTCCCGGATGAATTTCTATTGCGTCAGGCGCGAGCGCTTCCGGCGCACTCATGTATGCAGGGAGAACTTCCAGATCGACTTTGACAGCTTTTGCTGCTGCTCTGGCCTGTTCCTCTGTATCCGCCGCCACGATCGCGATGGCATCGCCGTATTGGAAAACTTTTTCATCACAAAGGATCGGGCGATCCCAGCCATCACATTTGTTGTTTAGCGGCAACATGACGAGACCATTGATACGGTTTTTCCCGGGGACATCTTTTGCTGTGATGATCTTGTAGACTCCGGGCATTTTCTCCGCTTCGGAAGTATCGATGCCTTTGATATTGGCGTGGGAAACTTCCGCTTGAACGAGCGCAAGCCGTAAAGTATCCGGAGGCATATGCAAGGCATCGTCTGCACCAAAGTCCCAGGTTCCTGTTACCTTCATGGCAGCCGAAGGGCGTACAAACTCTGTGCCGAGTATGCGATTGTCGGTCGGTGTAAACATGAGGTCTTCTTTGGTTTTCTCGCCTCGTAATACTGCCGCTGCCGCCATGGTGGCGTCGACGAGAGGCTTATAGCCGGTACATCTGCAGAGATTGCGGCATTTGTGGAACCAATCGCTGACTTCTTCTCTTGTCGGGTTGGGATTTTCATCAAGCAAAACCTTGGCGCTGATGATAAAACCGGGGCTACAGAATCCGCACTGCGCGCATCCATAAGCCATCCATGCCACTTGAAGCGGATGGAGACACTCGACCGTTCCTACCCCCTCAATGGTCGTGATTTCAGAAAAATCGGCAACCCGGGAGATCGGTACGATACAGGACCTGGTAACCTTCCCGTCCAGTACGACATTACAAGCTCCGCAATGACCTTCTCCACAGCCGATCTTACATCCTGTGAGCAGAAGGCGCTCTCGGAGTATAGTGGAGAGCTTTTCATCACCCTTGACAAGAATACTCCTCTGAACTCCGTTAATGTTCAGAATCTTCTTAGTGAGTCCCTTACTCATTCTTGATTCTCCTTTCTAGAGCTTCTTAAATTGACATTGTGCTAAGATGGTTGCGACAAAACTTACCTTACGACGTTGTTAAAATATTGTTTTTTATTTAGCCTCCGTTGCGACTGTGAGTATTTGTGTTGTAAGATGTGAATATCTTAATATCTATGAAGGGAGACAGGTAGGGAGACAGTTTATGAAAAGAATTGCCGATGCGCCTAATAAAATCACGGCGGATGAAATAAAAATTGAAGTAACTGACAAGGATACAGGGAAAACTTATGTTAGAAAGCTCCCTATAAACTACTTAGAGACTTCTAATTTTCTTCGTCTTTCCGCTGAGGACAGCCAAGGAAAACCGTCCTCACTTGTGTTCTACACCGAGCAGGGAGTCCTTGGTCTCCGAGATATGACAGGGGGAGGGCCGGATACCCACCGCTGCGAAGATCCCGAAACATAGGGCTATTTCGCATTTTTACGGACGAAATCTCAGAAGTTATTGATATACTTCTGTTTTACTAAATTTTAATAAGTGGGAAACTGACTGTCAAGTTGTTTATCTTTACAAGTTGTATAAGTTTACAACTCGAAGAATACTGGATATAATATTATTAACAGTATTTTTTTATTTGGAGGACTTTGCGAAGTGCTTAGCTTCCGTGGAGAAGCCAAGCCGCTTTTATGACGGAAGGTGAAATTTTGAAAGTAGGAGCAGTCATTACGGCAGCCGGCATGTCATCGAGAATGGGAGAATTTAAGCCCATGCTCAGCATTGGTTCTATTTCCGTTGCGCAGCGCGTCATTGCGACACTACAACAGTCCGGCGTTTCGCAAATTGTGGTCGTCACCGGCTATAATGCGGAGGTGCTTGAGAGACACCTCGCCAAAAGCGGTGTCATCTTCCTTCGAAACGAAAACTACAAAGATACTGAAATGTTCGATTCGGCTTGCATTGGCTTGCGCTATCTGCGTAAGAAGTGCAGCCGTATTTTATTTACTCCTGTAGACATCCCTCTTTTTCGGGCGGACACCGTAGAAGAACTCTTAAAAAGACAAAGCGATGTCGTCTATCCCATCTATGACGGATTGAAAGGCCATCCCATACAGATCGGAAGAGCACACGTCTGAACTCCAGTCACATCACGATCTCG
>CALFKA010000250.1 GCA_937880545.1 uncultured Clostridia bacterium
CTTCGGAACACGAATCAACGGGTGATCATCAATCGTCTTCACTCGGAAAGACAGGGCACCTTTCTTGAATTCCCCTTGATTAATGAATCGCTGGAACTTCGTCGATCGGTCAATCGCGCCTTGTACCTCGGCGGTAGCGGAAACGATGATTTGTCCCGATCCCACTTTGTCCTCTACCTCTCGAATGTGACTGATTAGCTTGTCAATCACTGTCTCTTCGCTGGGTTGGTACTCTTCGTAATTCCCGGCACTAATTGCCTTCGATGCAATGGTCGCATACCGATAGGCATCAATTTCCGGAACGACGTGTTCTTTCTGGAACACTCGTACTGCATTCCCTGCACTTAGCAAGTTAGCGGTTTCTTCTTTGTCCATTTCGTCAATTTGGAAAGTGATTCCGCGGTCCATCATCATGGTGTAGGTTTCCCATGTCAGGGTTACGGAACCTTGTTTGAATCCTTTGTCGCGGTCATAGTCTGCCAGTCCTGTGGTCTCCAAGCTCGGCATTTTGACTTTGTCGCCGCCCATGTACTCGACTTGACTGACGTTATCCTCCATCCAGCCGGAGGTTGCTTCTTCTACCGCCGCCTGATCAAGACGGAGCTGTAACTTGGTTACATACTCTTGAATGGTGTTAATTTTCGATGTTTCCTGAGACATTTTCTCATCCTTTCAGATTAATCATTAAATATTTTGTCCATCATGGCGTCCACTTCCGAAGGTCCGTCGCCATCTGATTTTGCCGGCTCAAAGGATTTGAACCCGTCGGTTTTCTTGTCGTCTTTTTGTTTGAAAAGAAAAGGAGAGCTCTCTTTTAATCCCTCAATCTGCTCTTTCAGCCCTTCCACTCCGTCTTCAGCGAATTTGATCTTCTCCATATCAAGAAGTTTCTTCACCGTGTTTAGATCGTGGGCGTTGATTCCGGAAAGTTCCTTGTCGAGTTTGTTTGCGTTCACAAGATCCGACTTTTCCTTTTCCGCAGATTCAAACTTTTCTTTCCATTCCTGTGCCGTCAAACCGTCCAGCTTTTCTTCTTCCGGCTCTTTCTTTGCCTGTTCTTCCATGTCCGCCACTTTCTTCTCCAGACCGGACTTCTCCGCCTTCGCAGTTTTCAGCTCCTCGTCTTTATCGCTAATCTTTTCATTTAACGATGTAATCGACTTGTTGTATGCCTTCATCACTTCTGCGATCTGCTCATCATCCAGTCCCAGTTCCCGTAGGTTTTCTCGTTTCATTTCTCTCCCCCATTTACATTTTTTTAACGATAGTCTTGTCTATCGAATGGTGACAGGTTTTACAGTCCTGTCTTACTGATGGTGCGAGTCGAAGGATTCGAACCTTCGCCTGTCTGAAAACATCAGGCACGTGTGCCATTCCGCCACCCTCGCATAAAAAAAGCACCCTTTCGGATGCTTGTTGTACACAGCGATTATGTTGTCCATCGAAACATATAAATGATTCTTACTCTATATCATCTTTAATAACTTCTGCTATATCGTCAGGAAGCACGTGTTCCGTATGCGTACCATCTTCCTTGTCGATATCGGCCATATATGCTTCTCCGTCATTAAAGATCTCCACAATAAATGCATAATAGCCGTCTTTTAATTTTACTTTGTCATATTGCTTTATCATTTTACTGTCCTCTTAGTCACATATAATGATATGAGCCTTTTCTTCAGGCCCTCCTCGATCCACGCGGTTAACACCTCGGCTGTCTTTCCATTAGCGCCTTTGAGCACCACATTCTGAGAGTAGGTCATGCCATATCCTTTATCGCCCTTCTCTTCAAAACCATCCGGGTCTAAGTGAAAGTATATATTGTCGATCAACTCTTCATAATTAGATACGTCATAGCCTAATGCTTTTTTGAAGGCTGTCGCCTTGTTCTTGTCTTTATGCATATTCAAGGCATATTCAGTAAGCTTTCTCTTGTCTATTTTATACCCTTTTTCTCCCAAAGCGATAACATACTTCTTATACCATTTTTCATAATTCAAATTCTCCACCTGAACCGTTTTGCCGTCTATTCGAGCGGCTCTTTGGGGTGTCGTGTCAATGCCATCGTCAAAATGAGCGATGATCGTAGATCTGCACCCTCCCCCCGGATGCGGCGGTGCCGTTACGCCTCTCCTAAAGTCCTCGATTTTGAATATCTTGCCATCTAAAGACCTGCAAAAATTGCTTGTCCGATTATCCAATGTAGCCACGTATTCGTAGTGCTTTGCTCCGGATCTCTTGATCGCTTCTAAGTGGGCGTCGTTCAGCAGATACGACATCTCCCCATAGACAAGCCTTGCAGCGTTATTGTACGATACGCCCATTGCGTGGGCGATGTTCTCGCTTGCCGCGTCTATTCCCAGAGA
>CALFKA010000251.1 GCA_937880545.1 uncultured Clostridia bacterium
CCCGAAGTCTATGACCAGTTCCAAAAGGTCTGCGAGACTCTCGAAGAGCATTACAAAGATATGCAGGATATTGAGTTTACGATTGAAAAAGGCAAACTCTACATTCTCCAGACTCGTAACGGGAAGAGAACGGCGCAAGCGGCCCTTCGCGTCGCTGTCGAACTGGTGGAAGCCGGCCAGATCAGCAAAGAAGAAGCCGTCCTGCGCATAGAACCCGCGCAGCTTGACCATCTCCTCCACCCGGCATTTGATGAAAAGGCTTTAGCTCAGGCCACGGTCATTGCCCATGGACTCAACGCCTCTCCGGGAGCGGCAAGCGGAAAAGTCTATTTCACAGCTGATAAAGCAACCGAAGCCGCCAAACGAGGAGAAAGAGTTATTCTCGTACGCATGGAGACATCTCCGGAAGACCTTGAAGGTATGATCAGCGCAGACGGTATCCTCACCTCCCGCGGTGGACGCACCTCGCACGCCGCCGTCGTTGCCCGCGGCATGGGCAAGTGCTGTGTCGCAGGAGCCGGTGGAATACAGGTTCGTGAAGCCGATCACCTCTTTGTCGCCAATGGAAAAGAATATCCGGAAGGAACCGTCATTTCGCTCGATGGCACCACCGGCTATGTCTATGAAGGAGAAGTCGGCACACGCCCACCGGAACTCAGCGGACACTTCGGCACATTGATGGAGTGGGCAGACAGTTATCGCCGCCTGAGTATCCGCACCAATGCCGACACCCCCAGAGACTCTCTGCAGGCGATCAAATTCGGTGCCGAGGGGATCGGACTGACCCGTACAGAGCACATGTTCTTTGAGGGCGGACGCATCAAGGCGATGCGTGAGATGATCCTCTCATCCACCTTGGAAGAGCGCGAAGCGGCCCTGGCCAAACTCCTCCCCTATCAGAGAGAAGACTTCATCGGCATCTTCCGCGCCATGGAAGATCGTCCTGTGACCATTCGCCTGCTCGACCCGCCTCTGCATGAGTTCCTGCCTCACACGGATAAAGAGATTGAAGAGCTCGCAAAAGAGATGAATATCACTCCTGAGGCACTCAAGGCACATGCCGAGTCTCTGCATGAATTCAACCCGATGCTCGGTCACAGAGGTTGCCGCCTGGCGATCACGTACCCTGAGATTGCCGAGATGCAGACCCGTGCAATTATCGAAGCCGCCATCCACGTCAAAAAAGAAGATGGCATCAATGTCCATCCCGAAATCATGATCCCGCTCATCGGAGACGTCCGAGAGCTGACGTATCTTGAGCCGATCGTAAGAGGCATGGCGGACAAGTTGATTGAAGAAGCCGGCATCGATCTCCACTACCTCTACGGTACAATGATCGAAGTGCCTAGAAGCTGCCTCATCGCCGATGATGTCGCAGAGAGCGCAGAGTTCTTCAGCTTCGGCACCAACGACCTCACTCAGATGGCCTACGGCTTCAGTCGCGATGATGCGCAGAAGTTCATCGATGACTACCTTGAAAAAGGCATCTTCGACCGTGACCCCTTTGTCACCATCGACCAGGTCGGCGTCGGATCCCTCATGGATACTGCCGTCAAACTCGGAAGGAAAGTGCGTCCGGACCTTGAACTGGGTATCTGCGGTGAGCACGGCGGAGATCCCGAGAGCGTCAAGTTCTGCCACCGCGTGGGACTCGACTATGTGTCCTGCTCTCCCTTCCGCGTTCCCATTGCCAGACTGGCTGCCGCACAGGCCGCCATCGAAGAAGAGCACGGCAAGACAGAGCACACCAGCAAGTAAGTTCACGAAAGGCCTCCATAACGGAGGCCTTTTTGCCGTTTGAAAAGAGTGAATGGCGTTTCGATTCGTCTCGAACGACCCTTCGTTTTCTTAACGAATAAAGTTCATCGACTGTTTCGCCTGTTTCTCCGGCGGAGCTTCTTTTCCATCCTTGAGATTTTTCATGATCCACGCCATATTTCTGGCGATCTCTCGGATCACAGCGGTTCCTTCGGTGTCCTGGAGGACTTCGCCTGAAGCCGCTCCATAGAGTACCGGCCAATAACTGCCCGTAGCCAACACCATCTCAGCATAAGTCAGGTAATGAAGAAGCGACTGGACAGCCGGGAGGCCTCCCGCTCGTCGGACACAGACAAAAGCAGCGGCCACCTTGTGGCGAAAGGGATTCACCGGAGCTCTTGAGGCTGCATAGAATGCGCGGTCGAGAAAGGATTTCATGGTTCCCGAGATCCCTGAATAGTGGACGGGTGAGCCAAGAATCAGACCATCCGCTTCACTGATCTTTTTAATTCCCTCATTGACGCCGTCATCGTCAAAGACGCAGAAACCGTCTTTGGTTCTCACGCAGTGACCACAGGCGGTGCATCCTCGGATGACATTTAACCCGAGATCGTACCTCTCAAGTTCTATTCCGTAAAGAGCGAGCTCTTCTTTGAACAATTCAATGCCTGCTGTAGTATTCCCATTTACATGGGGGCTTCCGTTAATAGCAAGTACTTTCATGTGATTTCTCCTCATATGTAGTTAACTATATTCTACGTCTGTTGTATAAAGGTTTCAAGTTGTCCGAGAGGCAGCACTGCCTGTAGCAGAGAATTCGTCATGATAATCTTGGCAAAGAAAAACCGGCTTTCACCGGTTTTTAACTGAGGGGAATGTCAATGCATGCATGCTTCTTCTGCAGATCAAACTCTTTCAACAGCTAAAGCCAGTCCCTGTCCACCGCCGATGCAAAGGCTCACTACGCCGACTTGTTTGTCGAGATCTCGAAGGGCATAGACGAGTTTTGTGACGAGAATGGCGCCGGTAGCTCCTACCGGATGACCCAGAGCAATCGCTCCTCCAAAGGGATTGACTTTTTCCATAGGAATATCAATCTCTCTTAGAACCGCTAGAGACTGCGCCGCAAATGCTTCGTTGAGCTCCAAAATATCGATGTCTTTTGTCGTGAGTCCTGTCTTTTTTAAGAGTTTGTGGATGGCCGGCACAGGGCCGATGCCCATGATATCGGGATCTACTCCTGCAGCTGCCCATCCGAGAACTCTTCCAAGAGGTTTCAAACCTCGCTCTTTTGCCATCTCTTCTGCCATGAGAAGGACAGCCCCTGCGCCATCGTTGATGGTAGAGGAGTTACCCGCTGTGACGGTGCCGTCCTTTTTAAAGACCGCCCGGAGACGGGCGAGCCCTTCTGGCGAAGCGTCGACTTTTATCCCTTCATCTTCTATAAAGAGGACTTCCTCTCTTCTCTTTTTTATCGGCACTCCCACTATTTGCTCTTTAAATCTTCCCTCTGCCTGTGCGGCAGCGGCCTTTTTCTGAGACAAAAGCGCAAAATGATCCTGTTCTTCTCGTGAAATGCCATACATCTGTGCCAAGCGCTCCGCCGTCATACCCATGCCGACCAAAAGCCCTGTCATCAGATCCGTCATGGGGCTATCTCCCATACGAAGACCAAAGCGCATATCAATACTGCCATAAGGTATGCGTGTCATATTCTCCAGACCACCGGCTAGGATAATATCTGCCTCTCCCGCTCCGATCTCCAGTGCACCGAGAGCAATACTTTTCAGTCCCGATGCGCAGTTTTTGTTGACACTGTATGCAGGTACTTCGATGGGCAGTCCTGCTTCCAGTAGAGCTTCCCGAGCGGGATTTCCTTTGGGATCTGTCCCCATGATATTTCCCATGATCACTTCGTCGATGAGGTGTTCATCAATACCGCTTCTCTTCACTGCTTCTCTCAGGGCAATACCACCCAGGACAGCATAAGGTGTCTGAGAGAGACTTCCGAGGAAGGAGCCGATGGGGGTGCGGGCTGCACTGATGATGACCGCCTTTTTCATGGATGCCTCCTGATTGCTATATTTTGTTTATCATATCACTTTGTTGCTTAATATTGTCAGAAATCTTCACTGCCTTTTTCTATCCTATGTCCCCTTTTCGTTTCTCTCGGGTATAGATGGAGATAACTTATGTTTCAGGAGTCCAAGATGAACCCATATGAAATGTCACGCAAAGAACTGTCAAAGGATCTCGCTCGTCTGCAGAGGGCGATTAAAGACAAAAATATCCCTGTCCTTGTCATCTTTGAGGGATGGGAAAACGCCGGGAAAGGACGGATGATTCAGGAACTCATCCGGGACATGGATCCGAGAACTTACAAGGTGCAAGTCTTCGACACGCCGACAGATGAAGAGAGGAGAAAGCCTTTCCTATGGCGATTCTGGAATCGCTTCCCCAAGCGGGGGGACTTTGCTCTGTTTGATCGCTCATACTATCAGACGTTCATGGAAACCCAACAATTAGGTCGAGGGCTCAAACAGGACAACCTGAAAGACATCTTTGACCTGGAACGCTCTTTAAGTGAAGACGGAATGCTGATCCTCAAGTTCTTCCTAGTCGTTGGAAGAGAGGAGCAGATTGAGAGGCACAATGAAATCGCCTTCAATCCCGCCACCGCCTTCCGGGTGACACAGAGAGACCTCGATCAGATCGGACATTATGCTGCGTTTGAAGTGCTCTTTCAGCAGATGCTTGAAAGCACCTCTTCTGAGTTTGCTCCCTGGCATGTCGTTGAGACGACCGATGAAAAACAGGCCGCAGAAGAAATCCTTCGTATTGTACACACTTCACTGACAAAAGCACTGGAAGCCGTGCCGGAGGAGGCGCCTGCGCGAGAGGAAATTCACGTCCCTGACCTGCTCAGCGAAGTGAACTTACGCCTCACGATCGATAAAGATGAATATGACGAAAAACTCGATCCGCTCCAAGAAGAAGCCAAAGATCTTGCCTATATCCTCTATACAAAGAAGATTCCCACGATTTTGGTCTTTGAGGGATGGGACGCCGCCGGAAAGGGCGGTGCCATCAAGCGCCTTACCAGGGAGATGGACCCCAGAGGCTATGAGGTGGTGCCGATTGCAGCACCCACACCCGTAGAGCATCAGTACCACTACCTATGGCGCTTCTTCGCCCATCTTCCTAAAACCGGGCATATGACGATCTTTGATCGCAGCTGGTACGGAAGACTGATGGTCGAGCGAGTAGAGGGTTTTGCCAAGCCTGAAGAGTGGGAGAGGGCCTATGAAGAGATCAATGAGTTTGAAGAGCATCTCAACAACTGGGGTGCCATCGTCCTCAAGTTCTTCGTCCATATCGATTCTGACACCCAGCTCCAGCGCTTTGAAGACCGGCAGGAAGACGAGTACAAACAATATAAAATCACCGATGAGGACTGGAGAAACCGTGACAAGTGGCCAGAATATGAGGAAGCTATCAATGAGATGCTCTGGCGTACGGACACCTCCAGAGCTCCTTGGATCATTGTAGAAGGAAACCAGAAGGAGTATAGCAGAATCAAGGTCCTTGAGACCTTTGTTAATGCCGTAAAACACAGGTTGAAGGAGGAAGAATATGACAAATAAACTCTACTACAACGGTCAGTGGCACGAGCCTCTACATCAGGACAAAATCGATGTAGAAAACCCAGCCACCCGTGAAATCATCGCCAGTGTCCCTGCCGCCTCCAAAGAAGAGGTGAACCTGGCCATTGAGTCGGCAGCCGCCGCTCTTCCCGCTTGGAGAGAGACGCCGGTGGAAAAGAGGATCGAGCTGATGGATTCGTTCGTCACCCTCCTCGAATCTCGCCAAGAAAAACTGGCTGAGGTCATCGTATCAGAACTGGGAACCCCTGTCCGATTGGCACTGAATATGCACGTACGAGGCTATCTTGCCAATATCCGTAACGATATGGAGATCGCCAGGAATTACCCCTGGGTCGATGTCTATGACGGCTACAAAGTCTATAAAGAAAGTGTGGGCGTGGTGGCCTGTCTCACCCCCTGGAACTACCCCATGGGGCAGGTGATCCTCAAGATCGTACCGGCACTTCTTGCCGGAAATGTCGTCCTGCTGAAGCCCTCACAGAAGACTCCCCTTGTCGCCTATGAGATCACCAAGGCTATCGACGAAGCGGGCTTCCCTCCCGGCGTGTTCTCTCTTCTGCCAGGAAGAGGCGCTGAAGTCGGAAACGTTCTTGCCACGCATCCCCTGGTGGATCTGGTCACCTTCACAGGTTCGACAAAGGGAGGAACCGAAGTTGCCAAGCTCGCTCAAGATGACGTCAAACGTGTGGTACTGGAACTGGGTGGAAAGAGCCCCAGCGTCATCTTAAAGGGAGCCGACCTGGAGCTTGCCCTCAAGCGCACGCTGGATAAAGTATTTCTCAATACCGGTCAGACCTGCTCCGCCTTCTCGCGCCTGTTAGTCCCGGCCGACATGAAAGAAGAGATTGAACAACTCGCCTGTGAGAAGATCAAAGACTACACCTATGGGGACCCTCTCGATGAAAGCATCCGAGTAGGCCCTCTGAATGGAGCAGCCCAGAAAGAGAAAGTTCTCAAATATATGGACATCGCCAAAGAAGAAGGCGCCCGTCTCCTCTGCGGAGGGGATTATGACAATGCGCAAGGCTATTACTTCCCTCCCACCATCTTCACCGATGTCGATAACCTCTCCCGCCTGGCGCAGGAGGAAATCTTCGGTCCGGTTCTGTGCATCACACCCTTTGAAGATATTGAGGATGCCATTCGCCTTGCCAATGAAACAGTGTATGGACTCTCCGGAGCCGTCTTTGGGCCTGAAAAAGACGCCTTCAAAGTCGCCTCCAATATGCGCGCCGGGGTCATTGTCGTCAATGACGGAAAGCAGACCACCGCAGGACCCTTCGGTGGCATGAAACACTCCGGCTACGGCAGAGAAGGGGGCATCTATGGATTTGAACCCTTTGTTGAGCTAAAGGTGGTATATGGTGAGTAGGACTTCTACAACAGAAGCGATCAGAAAGAAATTTCAACTGGATCGTTTCAAGCACCGCGCACTGGTGGGTATTCCCGAACATGCCCCGGAACTCTTTGGAGTTGAGGGTGATAGAGAGATGTCACACCCACCCTATGATATGATCGTCACCTTTGTCGAGGATCTGAAAGCGTGGGGAGACTTCCTCACAAAAACCGGGAAGGAAGACCTTCTGACAGAAGGAGGGGTCGTCTACTTCCTCTATCCTAAGCGCGGCAACAAGGTCTATGACTCTTTTATTCACCGCGATGATATTTTCCCCACCCTCAAGGTGGACGATGAAGACGGCTACTTTAAAGACACCGACCTGAAGTTCAACCAGATGTTTTCTCTGAATGACGTTTTTACAGTGGTGGGGGTGAAAAAGCTCTCGGAGCGCCCTGCCCCCTCAAAAGCCCCTTCTCAGCGAGTGGGAGACTATGAGCACCGCCTGGGAGAGATCGAATATCTCTTGAAGGAGGAGCCTCTCGCCCTTGAGGCCTTCCGATCTCTCACCCCGGGATATCAGAAGGGATATGCGCGTTTTATTCTGGGCGTCAAAACGGAAGCAACCAAACAGTCCCGGCTTGAAAAGGCCATCCACTATCTGCGCGAGGGCAGAAAGTCACCTTAAAGGAGCAAGGCATGTCAACCTTTACGACAACCGGAGGTCATCGCCTCCACTACATAGACAAGGGGAAAGGAGAACCCGTTGTCCTCGTCCACGGCTGGAGCGGCAGCACAGCAAACTTTGTCTTTTTAAAAAAAGACCTGCTGAAGGCAGGCTACCGCGTCATCATCGTAGACCATGCCGGTCATGGCGCATCACAAGTACCTGAGACCTCTCCGCTCATTGAAGATCTCGCAGACGATTTACATGAATTGATCGACAGTCTTCAACTTGAAGAGTTCACTCTTCTGGGCTATTCCATGGGAGTATATGTTTCCTTCGAGTATCTCCTGAAATACGCCCCAAAAAATGTAAAGAGATTTATCCTCGTCGACATGACACCAAAGCTCACCGCCGACACTAAAGAAAAGACAGGGCTCTATCGATCCGGCGTTCGAGAGGAAGATATTGCGGAGTTGCTTGCGGACATGCGCGCAGACTTCAAGAAGTGGTGGTTTGGTTTCTTTGAAAAAGTATCGCTTCTACAAATGACTCCGGAGAATGAGGAGCTGGCCATTGAGGCATTGGGGGACTATAACCTCGACATACTCGTCACACTCTTTCAGGATATGCTCTCGAAAGACTATCGGGAGAAACTGGGAGAAATCAAGATCCCGGCCACTCTGATCTACGCTGAACCCGGAAGTATCTACAGCATAAAAGATGCTTTTGCCATGAAAAAGGCGCTTCCACAGCTCGAGCTGGTACCGATAGTGAACTCCACCCATCTCCTCGTCATCACGCATCCGGCGCAGTTTGGCCAAAAGGTTCTCGATGCCTTAAAAAAATAAGCCTTTCGCACGAACCATACTCCCTTGTCAGCAAGGGAGTATTTTGAACTCTAATAAAGAGTGAAAGAGTTCTATCCCTTGATATAATCAAGGGAATATATCCAATAGCTCTCTTTTCCCGTTAAGAAAAAAGGGAGTCCTACAATTTTCGTGGCTTGAAAAGAAGTACTGCAGAGATACACTAGGAGATGAAATGATTCTGAAAAACATAACAGATCGGAAGAGCA
>CALFKA010000252.1 GCA_937880545.1 uncultured Clostridia bacterium
CCCTCTACGGACTAGGTGCCCAGGGGCCGGACTTTCTCTTTTACCTCGACTTCCAGCCCTGGAAGAAAAAAAGCACCTTCCGCTTCGGCAATCTCGTACATCAGGAGAAGCCAAAGGAACTCATGAAGTATGTCCTTGAGCTCCTTGACGGAGCGGGTGATGTGCTCCGGGACTATCTGCTGGGCTTTATCGCCCACTACGCACTTGACTCGACGGCTCATCCCTTTGTCTTTTACTACGCAAAAGACACCATTCACCACAAACTGCTAGAAGCTTCGATTGATGCCCTCCTTTTCGAGGAGAGGATGGCCCGTCCCCTCCACGGGGAAGACTCCCTCGTCATCATTGATGTAGGCAAGCAGCTTCCTCAGGAAGTCATTGACTTCTACCGGAAGATGGCCGCAGATATCTATGATGAGATACTGCCGGAGCATGTGTTGCAGTCCGCATATCGAGACTTCCGGGAATTCCTCATTCTCACAAGAGCAAAGGGCTTTTTCCGACAAGGGCTCCAAAACCTCGTGGAGAAGCTGAGCTCGGCTCCCGTCTCGCACTACATTTATCCGGAAACAGTAGACCCGAACATCCTCAACCCGGCGATGTTTCTGGACTTCATGGAATCCTATGAGAGAGGGAGGCTTAAGTTCACCAGACTTCTGGAGGGAGGCTTCGAATGCGCTATGCGCAATTTCGAAGGAGATCTCAATGATTGACCCTTAAAGGGTCTTTTTCCTTTTTGTGACATTTGAACCAATTACTGGAGAACCCTCCTCGGAGACATTACGATAAACTCGGAGGAGATATGAAGATTATTTATGACGGCAGCAATGTTGAAGGTCTTGTCAGACAACTCCCCAAAGGGAGTTCTTTTCTTTTAATGGACAGCAGGCAATGGAGTCAGACACGCGAGGAGGATTTCCTCTACGTTATCGATGACTTGTCACATCGAGAAAAACTCGAAGAACTGAAGCAGGGACAGTGGGTGTGCCGGCTTTCAAAGGAGACGAAGAATATCTACGCAAGTGACTATCCCAAATTGCGCTTTACAAGAAAACTCGCTCTACCCCCTTTACTGCCAGATGTCCTTCATCTTTTGGGGCCGATGGAGCCGATCGCAAAGTTCGTCACCTACCTGTTGAAAGAGAATGACTTCGTGCATTCTTATGAAGGTGAGGGCTGGAAGGAAGAGTTTCTTGAAGAGCTCATCATGAGAAAAGGGAGTTTAGAAGGAAGGCTGAGAAAAGAAAGAGCCAACCTTCATTTCTCTTTTGAAAAGGGTGACCCTGACAATATCCATATTTTCTTCTGGGACGGAAAGACGGAGAGCCTCTTTGAACTTGCTGGCGAAAGACAGAAGCTCCCCTCAGAATTATTCGTTGTAAGGACAACTCTGAGAGCTTCGCCCCTCAAAGAGCAGAGTATACTTCACGCCAGAGACCTGGGTTGCATGGTGCTTCCGGGAGGCATGAAAAAGGCCTGGAGCGAGATCTTGTCATTTGTCGAGAGAAGAAAGTGAGCCGGAAAATGAAGAGCAATTCGTGATAAAATACGATCATCCTTTTGCTGTATTCAAATTTGGGCTGTCACTTCAAATAATATACTGCTGTACATCTGATCTCTGAATCGGTATGTATAGTTTTTTTCCTCAATCTGCACATGCGAGAATGCACGCAGGAAGTCTTCTAGTTCTTCGCGGGTGCAATAATGATGCGGAACATCTTCTTCACCCTCCCTGCCTCCTACTTTTGTCCCGGGTTCTATTTCCAACCCCACTGCATAACTTGCATCACTTATAGAGAGAATATCGAAAAATACTTGTCCTTCCGACTTACACACACGCCTGATTTCGGAAATTGTCTTCAAAATGCCTGTAACCGTCTGATGATGAAGCGCTGAGCAGCAGATGACTGTGTCAAAACTTCCGCTTTCAAATGGAAGGTCGGTCATGGAAGCTTCGAATATTTCGATATTCAGCCGATAATCTCGTGCTTTCTCATGTAGAATTGCCAGCTTTCGGCTGTCGATGTCGAGTGCACTTACTTGAAGCCCCAGGTCAGCCATGTACAGAGCTCTCTGACCGGCTCCACAGCAAAGATCAAGAACCTTGCGTTCATGTTTTTGTGAATGCCGCTCAACAAAAGCCGAAAAGGATTCGGAGAAGCTCAGGCTCCTGATTCCGTAGATTTCTTCCAAGTCCAAGTGTTCTGTTTTCATTTGATTCTCCTAACCGATTAAAAGCTGATTGGTTTTTTTCAGGAACTTCGCCGGGATGGGCGTGTCTAGTTTCCAAAGGATACTCATAGGTCGTGAACCGGTGTGCGAGACATAGTCAACAGGTCCCAAGAAAGTATAGGGAGAGGCAGCTCTGGTAAGCGGATCTCGCTTATACTCACGGACGAAGAGCAGGATCTTATGCTCTCTCTGCTTATGCTCGATATATCTTCTGGCTGTCGGAGAGTCTTCCGATGTTGTGCTTTGAGACTGCCAGTGAAAAAGGGATTCACTGACGGAGTAGTCTTCATAGAGTGTTGTCTCGGAGAAATCTTTTTCAGACTTATTAAGAGTGACAAGGAAGATATCAATCTTCTTTTCAGGAAGATGCTTCACCCCTTCTCTCATGCTCTTTGTATTCAAGAAGTCCAGTGCTACCAGAAGTTGATCTCGTGAGTAATTCGAGTGAATGCCAAGAGGGCAGTCAAAACCGAGATTCACAGGCCTTTCTATGACATCAATTCGCTCATAATTGTAGTGCAAGAGTTCGATAAGTTCTGAGAGCAAGTAAGGATTTGCTTTCAGTTCTCG
>CALFKA010000253.1 GCA_937880545.1 uncultured Clostridia bacterium
CTGGACATGTGCCTGTCGATAAATCAGAGAATCTTGCAGTTGAAAACGCTCTTTTTCATCGGCAAAAGTAAATGCTAGTCGGTGATTGTTTCTAGTATACGAAATGATACCTAATTCTTCAAATATTTTTATCGCAAGGAAGCGTTTCGCAGCACGTTGAGGGTCTCTCCAGTCGAGTGAAACTCCCGACCTCAGTTCACGATAGAATTCGATCAAGGCGTCTCTATCCGGCAAAAGATCGATAAAACCTTCCTGCAGTCTTTCCGGTGGGTCTACAAGGGAGTTTAATGAAGGAAGAGGTCTCTTCGAAAACACAAAGTCCATCTCTTCCCCATACTCTTCCATCAGGGTCAGAGGCAACAATGCCTCCTCTTGCTTGAGTTCTGCCTGATAGCGCTTCACTCTTTCAATCAAGTCCTCATAGTAAGGGAGAAAGAATGGATCGTGATAGGAAGGAAGAAGATGGCGTAGACGCAGATCCACTAGCTGAAGCTGCATACTTAAGATGCCGCGAAACACATTTCTCTTCACTTCAAAAAGCACGTCATAAGACTCATTTTCCGCGATTATATCACCTATACCCGAAAAGTTGACAAAGCGGAGGCTTGCGTCACCTTTCGAAAAGGTCAGAGAAAATGCCTTCCCGGTTTTCCCCATGGCTCTGACGGATTGCAGCGTCATGTCACGAAGGAGGAAGCGGACCGATTCATGTCCCTTTCCAAAAGGTTCGAGTTTCTCCAATTCGTCGAGGAGATAGATCCCGACCTCTTTGTGCGTGAGAGGGATGTACCAAACCGGCTCTCTCGTCTCTTCCGGTGGATTATTGCGGACTATGTCGTGAAATTGTCTTTCAAAGGCGGGAAAGTCATCAAGTGTCAACTCAAGTCCTGCTGCCTGTTGATGGCCGCCAAAGCGAATTAACTTATCGCTGCAGGCGCTGATAGCGCTGAGAAGATCAAAGCCTTCCGGAGCTCTGGCAGAGCCAATCAATACATCCTCCTCCTGAGCGAAGAAAAGCGCTGGAAGTCCGGTACTCTGCACCATCGTGGAAGAGGCGAGACCGACAAGTCCTGTCTTCCAGTCTTTATGATAGCGAAGAATGGCAGGTTCCGACGCAAGAGGATGTACCTCCTTCATCATATCGAGGGTCAAGAGCTTTCGCTCCTCATTGGCTGCTAGGCATTGCGTGAGTGCCTGTTCCGCTTCGATCGGATCATCCGTATCAAGAAGAATAAAGGCGGGGTCCGGCCTATCCAGTCTGCCGGGGGCATTGAGAAGAGGGGAAAGGCGAAAGGCGATGTTCTCACTTCTGATATCCCTGGCATCCATATTTACATGCAGAAGCCAGAGCGCAAGGCCCGGAAGCGGCTGAGTAAACAATTCTTGAAGACCCGTCTTTACGATATATCTGTTTTCATCTAATAGTGGCATCAAGTCGGCAATAGTACCGAGCATGGCAAGAGAAGCCAGCCCCTTTGGCAGAGAAAAATGTGACGACACCAGAAGTCGGTAGACGACGCCGGAACCACTTAGATGTGGAAAGGGATAGTCAGCCAGCTTTGGGCTGACGAGAGCATTTGCTTCAGGAAGCATTTCCTTGGGTTCATGATGATCGGTGATGATGACATCCATCTTCGGCATCAGAGACGCTGTCTCTTCGACGCTTGTGATGCCACAGTCGGCAGTAATGAGAAGATCTGTCACTTCCGGAATGCGGGAGAGGATGCTCGGACTCAAGCCGTAACCGTCCTCATACCGGCTCGGAAGTAGAACAGCGGGGGTCAGTCCGTTGTGACGCAGAAAACGGCTCAATATGGCAGCAGAGCTGACACCGTCCACATCATAGTCTGCGATGATACAGACATTTTCTTTTTTATCAATGGCCAACTGCAATCGCTCCCATGCGACTTCCGCACCCGGCAGCAGGCGTTCAGGCTTCGAGGGTTGAAGGAACTCCATGACATCCTCTATCCCTCTCGCCTGTAATACTCTCTCTAAAATAGAAGAAGACCCTTTCCCAGCGGGCAGGGCCTCCCAGCGTTTATTATAATACTTCATTGTTTTGCGGAGGCAGGGTGAGTTGCTGAATCTAGATCGGAAGAGCACACGTCTGAACT
>CALFKA010000254.1 GCA_937880545.1 uncultured Clostridia bacterium
CTCACGCAGTCTTGGATCGATCAAGAAGGGAACATCGTATTTTTCCGAAAGTGCTTGTGCAAGCTGCAAGCAGCGCGGAAGGTCAGAAGTAATCAGCCTTCCCTTTGGAGGCACCTGAAGGAGCGCCTCCAACTGTCTGTATCCTTCTTGTGAATATCCCGCTTCTTTTGTTGGAAACCTCTTTTCTTTCGAGGCGATCGTCTCCGGGTGGCGGATCAGAACAACATGCAAAAGGCACCTCCCAAAAGGAGACTCAAGCCATAGATTATCGTGGATAGTTCAAAGATCAGGCCAATTGCATCCCCACTCAAACCACCCCATCTCTTCTTTATCGTGTCGATAACGCTCAAGCTTACCAGAAGCGCGATGCCAAAGGCCGCAAGAGAGCGAATACCCAACAGCCAGATGGAAAGTCCCGCCACAAGAGCCAAACCGATGATCAGGTGAGGAAGTTTCACCGCATCAAAGAACATTCTGCCAAGACCATCGGGATTGTAGGATTCTTGACGGTAGCTAACACACATGGCGATGACTCTTCCGACAAGGGGCATCATAAGGATAGCTATCTTATGCTCATCAAAGAGATAGACATAGAAAAGTGAGATGAGGATCAACCCGACGACGCCGAAGGGTCCAACGGCGGGATCTTTAAGGATTCTCCACTGCTCTTCCTTCTCGCGTGCGCTAAAAAGTGCATCCACACTGTCTGCTACGCCATCCATGTGCATGCCACCGGTCAGAGCGATATACAGAAAATATAAAATAATTCCCTTTGGCAGTCGCGGTTGAAAAGCCAATAACAAAGACATACCATAGAGGATCGCACCAAGTAGCAGACCGATGAAGGGAAGGAAAATCACTCCCTTTTTATAGGTTTGTTCCTCCCACTCCACCCGAGGCATGGGAATGCGGGTAAAAAAGGACATCATCAACAGAAAACTCTTCAAACTTCCTCCTTTACTTTCAGAGGGTAACCGGCAACCATCAGGGTAACGCGCGAAGCTCTCTTCGCCACCATCTGGTGTGCTCTTCCCGAGATATCCCGGAAGATGTTTCCTAACCAACTCTCGGGAATCACTCCGAGACCAACTTCATTAC
This sequence comes from uncultured Clostridia bacterium, assembly GCA_937880545.1. Classification (GTDB taxonomy): domain Bacteria; phylum Bacillota; class Clostridia; order Peptostreptococcales; family Acidaminobacteraceae; genus DUVM01. Next base: position 1,099 of record CALFKA010000254.1, read on the forward strand.
TGACAATAGCACATGGAATCCCTTCCAGTGTATCCAGGAGTTCTTCGATCTGTGAGTAAATGATTTCCTCCATCTTTTTTACTTCTTCCGGTGGCCACTCGAAGTGTTCCACTTTTTCCTCTTTCTCAAACAGCAGGCGACTCATCATCAGTGTTAGGCAGTCGACAATGACGAAGTCAGCCTCTCTGAAAAATTCTTTATGCTGGCTGAAGTCTCGATATGCTTCGAGCGTCTTCCATCCCTCCGGTCGATCAGCTTGATGTTTTCGGACTCTGTCCTCCATCCCCTCATCTTTTGCGTTTGCCGTAGCGACATAGAGAACGTGTCTGTGTACGGAGGCGAGTCTTTGAGCATAACTGCTCTTTCCGCTTCGCACTCCGCCCAGAATCAAGTGTAGACTCATCGTAACACCTCTTTCATTGCCTGCAGGAGAGCACGATTGTCTTTTTCTGTCCTCACACACAGGCGAAAGTATTTGTCATCCAAAGAGTAAAAATCTTCACAGCTTCTTAAATAGAATCCCCGTTTGTGCATTTCCTGATGGAATCCTTCTTTTTCACAGCGAAAAAAGAGAAAGTTAGATCGTGGCTGCGGTCCGGGAAGGCCCAGTTCCTGCAGGCCTTGATAGAGAAACGCTCGCTGCTCATCAATCACAGCCAGAGATTTTCTGCGGTATTGCTCATCATCTAGAAGTCTCGGTAAGATCCCTTGCGCGAATGTATTGACACTCCACGGCTCTTTGAATCGGATCATTTTGTGCACCAATTCTTCATCTGCCAATACATACCCAAGTCTGAGCCCTGCGATCGAGTAGAATTTCGTCATGGAGCGGAGTCGGACGACTCCGGGACTATGAGCTGGGAGACCCTGTCTCGTAAAATCCAGAAAGGACTCATCCAGAAACAGCTGGGTATCATGCTCTTTGCAAAAAGTGAGCAAGACCTCCAGCGAATGACTATCTGTCATTGTAGAGGTAGGATTATTTGGTTCACACAGGATGACAAGATCCATAGGTACTTTTTCAAGATAATCGATCAGCTCCTCTACATCCAGTGTCCAAGTATCTCTCCCTCGGAGAAAAGCATATACTTCCCACCCTGCCACCCCAAAAGCCCTGCGGTACTCATTAAAGGTGGGTTCAACAATAAGTACCCGCCCGGGTCCTATGGATCTTGCAAACAGGTATAAGAGCTCCGTCGCGCCATTACCCAGTAGTAGCCTCTTTAACGGTTCCTGAATGTGCTCTGAGAGCGCTTGCGTAGCGATCTCAGCTAATATGGGAGGATACGTATTCGCTTCCTCGACAAGTTGCAAAATTTCTTCCTTCATCCACCCGGGCATCCCCAGAGGGTTAATATTTACACTGTAGTCCAGGACACCCGTCTCTCTGATACCTCCGTGGCGATTCATCATTTCCCTCCGCACAGTAAAATGGATACCAGTAAGAAAAAACCTTCCAGCATGACGATCAGCCTGTTGATACGCAGAATGTCTTCTCTCGCCACCTGACGTTTTTCGTCACCCAGCGATGCTTTCTTCACTGTTTTCCCAAAATAAATGGCGTCTCCTCCCAAACGAACTCCCAACAGACCCGCGACAGAAGCTTCCGCCCATCCCGCATTGGGACTAAGATGGTTATGAGCATCCCGAAACATCATGCGGAAGCCAGAAACCATATCCAGACCGGAAAAGCCACCACAAAGATTTATAAGGACGCCTCCGATCCTCGCCGGGAGATAGTTGGCGATATCATCGAGCTTTGCCGAGGCGAAACCAATAAAACGATACTTCTCATCTTTGTAGCCGACCATCGAGTCGAGCGTATTGATACATTTATAGAGAAGACCTGCCAGGACGGTGTGTCCAAGAAAGGAGCCCACAAACATGAATAGAAGGGGGGAAACCAGCCCATCAATGGAGTTTTCCGAGAGCGTCTCGAGGACAGCTTTGATGATCTCCGGCTCCTGTAACTGTGAAGTGTCTCTTCCGACGATCTCCTGAAGCCTTTCTCTTGCTACAGGAAGATCTTGCCTTTGCAGTGCTTCGAGCACTCGTGTGCCCGAACGCCGAAGCGTAGCTCCACAGAGAAGAAAGTACAAGAGAACTGTGGTAAGTACTAAATTGGCAGGTGACCAGCTCTTTGAAAGCCTGATCAGGAGTGCTGTTACACTCAGAGATCCTCCTATCGTGAGGATCACCAGAAGAAAACCGGATATATAGGTATTCCCTAGGATTTTCCTTACGTTTTTTTCGAGAAAGGCAATCCAACGCCCGATCAGGGCAATGGGATGCCAGGATATCTGTGGGTCAGGAAGCAGCATGTCCAGAAGAACGGCAAAGCTCAGCATCCGATGAGGCCCATGAGACCATCGATGTCAAGACATTCTTCCAAAATGTCTGCCCAGCGTTCGATCACATCTTCCTCTTCAGCATCTCTTATAAGAAGCTCCTCATAGGGAACAATGCCAAAACAGGCAATGCCCATGCGCTCTTCGATCTCTGTAATGGCCGGCATGAGAAGGGATTTGTCTCCTCTGAATTTGTTGATGATGAAGCCTTTTATGCGCTCTGCATCGGGCTTGTCTAAAAGAAGCTGTGTTCCATAGAGAGAGGCAAAGACTCCTCCCCTGTCGATGTCTCCAATGAGGATGACAGGAGCGTCCAAAGCGTGGGCCAACCCCATATTTACAAGGTCTCGCTTGCGCAGATTGATCTCAGCAGGAGAGCCGGCCCCTTCAATGAGCATACAGTCCATGTCTTCACTCAGTGACTGATAGGCCTCCAGAACTCCTTCCCGGAGCGTTTCACGCATTTGATAGTATTGTCTGGCATGTATCCTCCCCAGACTCTTTCCGAGAAAGATTACTTCTGAGCCTTGATTGCTGACAGGCTTCAACAAGATAGGATTCATGCGCACATCCGGGGCTAAGCCACAGGCTTTCGCCTGCAGTGCCTGCGAATGACTGATTTCATTTCCTTCCGAAGTGATCACGCAATGACTGGACATATTCTGCGACTTGAATGGACAGACTCGAAAACCCTTTCGGTACAGCAAACGTCCAACTCCGGCAGTAATCAACGACTTCCCTACTGAGGATGCTGTCCCCTGAAACATGATATTTTTCATAACAATTGCGAAAAAAAGCTGCCGGGATAGGCAGCTTAATAGATCGCTCTTCCCTCCGAAGTATCTTTGGTTCTGGTATCCTGACTGATCGCTGAAGCGAATGACAGTAGCGGGGGCTGTAGAGGATTCTCACCTCTTTTCCCAGTGGCTCTATAGAATTGAATAAAGTTCAGAGGACATACTAGCTGTCTAAGAACTGTTTTGTGTATATATAGACGTTCTCTTTATTTTCGTTAGTGTCGAATTCATGGAAGTAATACCCATTCTTGTGCAGCAGCTTCTGCAGGGGAATATTTCCTTCCACACATGGGATGTGGATCGTTCCGATATAGTTTGAGCGATACCACTCTTCAAATTCCCGGAAGAGCTCCATCCCTTGGAGAATGATGTCAGAGAACTGATGGAAACGCACATCGCTCACATGGAGATCACCTGAGTTCTCCGCCTTGGTAAATTTAAACCAATTGAGGTAGTACTGGCCAAATCGTTCTACAAATAGCTGATCTTTTGGATCGATGTGATAGAACCCGCGATCAAGGATCTTGCGGACATCGGCACTTCCTGCCAACGAATAACTTGTATCTCTCTTATAGTTTTTAATCATACACCACTTGAGATCCAGCTCGGCGAGAAAGATCTCAATGAGATTAGTAAACTCTTCAACCAGTGAGGGGTTGACATTTGTCTCAAAGATCTCTTGGATCTCCTGATTTGCTTTATCTACCTCTTCAAAGAGCGTCTTACCACGGCTCGTCAGGTAGACATTGACCTTTCGCTTATCTCTCGGATCCGTGCGTCGATAGATCTGACCGGCAGTCTCAAGCTTTTTAAGTGCCTTCGCTACGGTCGTCTTGTCGATCAGGAGATCTCTTGAAATATCATACTGATTAGCACCTTCATGCTCATGCAGGTAAAGAAGGTAAGCATACTGCCCTCGGTTCAGACTTGTGTCTGCGAGTGTATCCTCATAAATGGTTTCAATCATCCGAGCCAGCTGCTCAACATAAGTTGCAATAGAATTCATATGTTGCACCCTTTCTTTATCTGCACTTGGTGAATCGTCACCTATGAACCCATTGTAAAGGATTGTTTCAACCTTTGCAAGGTTTCGACAAAAAAGAAGGGGAGTTTTCACTCCCCAAGTCTATTTGGCATAGGACACGGCCCTTGATTCGCGGATCATATGAACTTTTACCTGACCCGGATAATCGAGTTCTTCTTCAATTTGTTTACTAATGTCGCGGCTGAGAAGGAGCATCTCATCATCTGATACCTTTTCAGGTAGTACCATGATGCGGATCTCGCGACCGGCTTGGATCGCATAGCTCTTTTCGACTCCTTTATAGGAGTTGGCGATGTTTTCCAGACTCTCCAGACGTTTTACATAGTTGTCGAGGGACTCACGGCGAGCGCCGGGACGGGCTGCGCTGATCGCATCAGCCGCCGTCACGAGCACAGCCTCAACAGTCGTCGGTTCAAAGTCCCCGTGATGGGTGCTCATCGCATGAATGACGTCTTCGCTTTCACCGTATTTTCTTAAAATACCCATACCCAATTCAATATGGGTACCTTCCATTTCGGTATCCACTGCCTTACCAATATCGTGGAGCAAACCGGCTCGTTTTGCCGTGCGCACGTTCGCGCCAAGTTCTTTGGCGAGCATGCCTGCGACTTTGGCGACTTCAATGGAATGTGAGAGCACGTTTTGACCATAGCTGGTTCGAAATTGCAGGCGGCCGATGAGTTTGACGATTTCTGGATGCACGCGGTTGAGTTCCAACTCAAAGACCGCATTCTTTCCTTCTTCCTTCATCATTTCATCGACTTCTTTTCTTGACTTTTCAACCATCTCTTCAATACGTGAAGGGTGGATTCTACCGTCTGCGATCAATTTTTCAAGTGCAAGTGCGGTGATTTTACGGCGTACCGGATCAAAGCACGAGATAATGACAGCTTCAGGCGTATCATCGATGATCAGGTCGACGCCGGTCTCTTTTTCGAGTGCTCGGATATTGCGTCCTTCTCTTCCGATAATGCGACCTTTCATATCATCGCTGGGCAAAGTGACGACCGACACGGTGTTTTCAGACACAAAATCCGATGCAATCCGATGAATGGTGTTCGAAAGGATCTTCTGGGATTCTTTTTTTGCTTCTTCCCGGATCTGCTCTTCCATCTCGCGGATACGGGTCACCTTTTCGCGGCTCAGTTTCTTGTCGACTTCTTCGAGGAGCTGTACACGGGCTTCTTCGCGATTCATCGCGGCGACCCGCTCCAGTTCCTCTTCAATTCTTGCTGCCTGCTTATCAAGTGCAGAGCGCTGTGCATTGATGCGCTTGTCCTGATTTTGCAGTTCCTTCTCTCTTTTGTCCTGGTCTTTCTGTCGTTCGTCCAGGAGTTCTTCTTTCTGAAGATTTCTCTTCTCAATGCGCTGTATTTCAGCGCGCCGTTCTCTGGTTTCTCTGTCAAAGTTTGCTCGTTGTGTGTGGATTTCTTCTTTCGCTTCAAAGAGGTTTTCCTTTTTTAAGGTTTCCGCTGCTTTTCTCGCTTCTTGAAGAATTTGATTTGCCTGTGTTTCGGCACTTCCCAATTTTTTCTCAGCAAAGGTACGTCTGAGCAGATATCCAATAACAAGGCTGACAATGGCCACTATTACATAAACCAGAATTTGAAAGATGTTGGGTATAACACTCACCTCCTTAAATTCTTTCTATAATTATAGCATAGCCAGGGAGACTACTCTACAAAAACGTTGGGATCGAACAAAAAAAGTCGAACAGACAAACGATTTTCGCTGTCTCTTCGACGAATCAAGGCTTTTGAGCGTTGCAGAAAGGTAGATCTTCCTGTCGATATATTATTTTTCCTTGGTTTCTTCTTCCGAGGGGGTGATCTCGTAGAATGTCAGCACTTTTTGTTCGATCTCTCGGAGGAGTTCCGGGTTCTCATCAAGATAGGCTTTCGCATTTTCACGTCCCTGCCCCAGTCGCTCATCCCCATAGCTAAACCAGGAACCACTCTTCTTGACGATATCGGCCTCTGCCGCTACGTCGAGAATGCTGCCGGTCTTGGAGATACCGGTACCGAACATCAGATCGAATTCAGCGAGCTTAAAGGGAGGAGCCATTTTGTTTTTTACGACACGCACTCGTACGCGTGAACCGATGGCGCTATCACGATCTTTAATCTGTTCTCCTCTGCGCACATCGAGTCGGACGCTGGAGTAGAACTTGAGCGCATTGCCTCCGGTCGTCACTTCCGGGTTGCCGTACATGACACCGATCTTCATGCGGAGTTGGTTAATAAAGACAAGACATGTATTGGATCGATTCAGAACACCTGTCAGCTTTCTAAGCGCCTGGCTCATCAGACGCGCCTGCAGACCCACATGCGAGTCTCCCATCTCTCCGGAGACTTCTGCTTTCGGAACAAGTGCCGCCACTGAGTCAACGACGACGATATCGATCGCATTACTTCTTACCAGAGCATCGACGATCTCGAGCGCTTGCTCGCCATTGTCGGGCTGTGAGAGGATCAGGTTGTCGGTATCGACGCCGATCCGGGCAGCGTAAGACGGGTCGAGCGCATGCTCGGCGTCAACAAATGCCGCCACTCCCCCGAGTCTCTGAGCTTCCGCAATCGCGTGCAGCGCAACAGTTGTCTTACCGGAAGACTCCGGTCCATATACTTCAACGATACGGCCTTTGGGAAGGCCGCCAATCCCCAGGGCCAGGTCCAGCGCCAGAGAACCTGTAGGAATGACATCTTGATGCGTCTTGGGAGGTGCATCCCCCAGACGCATGATGGATCCTTTTCCGAATTGTTTTTCAATGCTGGCAAGCACACTCGTCAATGCTTTTTCTTTTTCTGTCATGATTCCTCCACATGAACGTTTGTTCTATATCAGTATACCTTATTTCTTATCATCCTTCAAGAGAAAATCAATGGCAAAGGCAAGTGCACGGTAACTCATGCGAACCAAGTTTGCCCCACGGTTCTGGCGAAGTTGGAAGAATATCTCTTCTTCCCGGTCAGCAGAACACATGGCAAGATAGACTTTTCCGTGTTTTTGAGGGTCTGTATGTTCAGAATATCCTGTGAGGGCAAGACCCAGTGAACATCCACTCTTCTCACGTGCTGCTCTGGCCAGTTCCCGAGTGATCTCCTCACCGACGCAGTCACCACTCAGTAGTTCCGATCTAATTCCCAGCATCAAATGCTTTGCTTCCGGCGTATAAACGACATAGCTTCCATACAGCACATCACTCATGCCACTTACCTCTGAAAGGAGAGAAGCAACACCCCCACACGAGGCTGATTCTGCCAGAGCGAGGGTATGGCCCTTCTCCTTTAACAGAGAATAGAGCCGCAGGGGAATTGTGTCATCCCCTGTGGCATAGATTTCCTTTTTAAAGAGTGCTTCTACTCTCTTAGAAATCTGCTCGCACAGTTCCAGATCATAAGCTCGTACACGCAGTGTCGTAAACCCATCACCTACGTAGGTCGCCACGAGTTTTGTCTGCTCTTCACCGAGAGTATCTCGGAGTTTAGTCTCAATCTCCACTTCCCCCATGCCAATCAGCAAATAAAAGCGCTCGCAGATACAATCTGTGGCCAACTTTTTCTGGAGTTCCTGGAGCATCGGAAGGTTTTCCCTGGGTGGCCCCGGTAGTAGGATAAGGGTTTTTTCCCCTTTTTTCAAGATCCAACCGGAGGCTATTCCAACATGGTTTTTCATTTCTTCTGCGTCGGCATCGGCAAATACACGGTCAACGAGCGTGAAACTCAGGTCATCGCGCGTGCCGCCAAGTCCACCGGTCATAATGAGCGTGTCGCATCTTTCCACAGCAAAATGAAACGCCTCTTCCATGGCGCTGAGTTCATCTATGGTAGAGAGCTGGACATAGAGTTCTCCTCCCAGTGAATCGACCAATCGTCCGACATGCAGTTTATTTCTGTCTAGTACTTTTCCATTGAGGAGTTCATCCCCGATCGTCAGGAGTCCAAATCGCAACTAAAGCACCTCCCGATTTTTCCATAAATAATCCCATGCACTGAAAAGAGTAATGGCTGTCATGAGAGTGACCAAGACAGTCAAAATCATGTCAGAGGGTCTCTCGAGTATCCAGTACAGGTGGAGCACAATCAAAAGTGTAATCTGCAGTACTGTCTTTGCCTTCCCATAAACACTGGCAGCTATTACGTGATTTTTCCCTGCCGCTACTGCTCGGAAAATACTGATGGAAAGCTCTCTTGTGATCACGATAATAACAGGAACAGCACTCAGCCTTTCGATGGAGACAAACAGGACGAAAGAGCTGATCGTCAGGATCTTGTCTGCCAGTGGATCAAGCAGTTTTCCCAGATCCGTTACGAGTCCCATCTTCCGCGCGAGATAGCCATCGACAAAGTCCGTGGCAGCTGCCAAAGCAAACAGAAGCGTTGCAAGCAGTCGATAGTCCGTATAGAGGAATACCGCGACATATACCGGAACAATCAAAAGACGTATTGTCGTAATTTTATTCGGAAGATTCATCGATTACCCCCGTCAGATCCAGTCCGTCAGAGCCGGTGATGCGAACTTGCAAAAAAGTTCCCGCCTCAACTTGAGTGTTTTTGACAAAGACGACGCAGTCCACCTCCGGTGCGTCCCATTTAGTCCTGGCATAGACGCCCTCTATCCCCTGCTCTTCTACGAGTACTTCCTGGAGAGTTCCAACCAGAGAGTCACTCAAGGCTTCGGCACGGTCCGTCTGTGCCTGCATCAGTTCATCATAGCGCTGTTGTTTTATTGACTGAGAAACTTTACCGTCAAGTCTGCGCGAAGGAGCTCCTTCCTCATCTGAGTACATGAAAGCGCCCAGCCGCTCGAACGGATTTTCCTCGAGAAAATGCATCAATTCTTCAAAGTCTTCCTGCGTCTCACCGGGAAAACCGACCATAACGGTCGTACGCAGCGCTATATTTGGCACCAGTTCTCTCGCCCAGGAGATCACTTGACGGATTTCGTTTTGTGTTGTGGTGCGATTCATTCTCTTTAGAACTTTGTCACTGACGTGCTGGATGGGCATGTCCAAGTAGGGAACGACTTTTTCGCAGGTAGCCATTGTCTCAAAAAAAGAGCGGGTGAGGATGTCGCTGTAGACGTACTGCAGGCGGATCCAGAACTTTCCGGGAAGGGCATTGAGTGCCCTCAAGAGCTCTTCCAGAGTCTCCCCACGGTCTCGCCCAAAGCGAGATACATCCTGCGCAATCAAAATCAGCTCTTTCGCCCCCTGAAGGAGAGCTTTCCTTGCTTCCTCTGTAATGTCATCCACACGCCGAGATCGCATGGGACCCCTAAGAGACGGGATGAGACAGTAGGTGCAGTGATTGTCACACCCTTCAGCGATCTTTAGGTAGGAAGAGGGCAGGTGAAGGGGCGGTCTCTTTCCGGAGAGGATCAGTGTGTCTCTTTTATCAAAGAAGAAACGCTCATTGCTCTCCAGGACATCTGCCATCTCTTTTAGATAACCGGTGCCGACAAAGGCATCGACTTCCGGAAGTTCGCTCTCAAGCACTTCTTTGTATCTCTGAGAGAGACATCCCATCATGACAAGCTTTGTCGCTTGTCCGCTTTCTTTGTACTCCGCAAGATCGAGAAGCCGGTCCAGGCTCTCCTGTACAGCAGCTTCAATAAACCCACAGGTATTTAAAATAATAATGTCCGCTTCATCAGGGTTTTGGGTCCAGTGATATCCTCTGTCGATGAGAGAAGAAATAGCCACTTCCCCGTCCCCTGTGTTTTTCGAGCAGCCTAAGTTTTCCAGGTAAAAGCGCTTCAAGCGTCTTCCTCCTCATCTTCTTGTTGAAGATCATAGAAGTCTACCAGCACTTCGCGGGGTTTGCTGCCCTGTGGCGGACCGACGATACCTCTCTCCTCCATCATATCTACCAGTCTGCCCGCCCGGCTGTAACCGATGCGAAACTTTCTCTGAAGAAGAGAAGCGGAGGCACTGCGCAGATCCAGTACGGCGCGGATCGCATCGGGAAGAAGTTCATCTTCCATTTCATGCGACTCGAACTCTGCCACACCTTCTACGACTTTTTCATCGTATTCGACTTCCATATCTTGATTCTTGATGTATTCCACCACAGCGCCAATCTCTTCATCGGTGATAAGCGCGCCTTGAATGCGTCGAGGCTTAGAGCTTCCCGGTGGGAGGAAAAGCATATCTCCCTTGCCGAGGAGTTTTTCTGCCCCTCCCATATCGAGGATGATCCTCGAGTCGATGGCGGAGGAGACGCTAAAGGCGATGCGTGCAGGAATATTGGTCTTGATTAGCCCGGTAATGACATCAGCACTCGGTCGCTGTGTCGCCACGATCAGATGAATACCAGCTGCTCTTGCCATCTGGGAGATGCGAGCGATAGAGTCCTCCACTTGATTCGGAGCCACCATCATAAGGTCTGCCAGTTCATCGATTAAAACGACGATGCGAGGCAGTTTGTTCTCCGGATGAGCATTATTGTAAGAATCAATATCGCGGCAGTTGGCGCCGGCGATCAGCTCATATCTCTCCGTCATCTGATTGACAGCCCATCCAAGGCCAATCGCAGCCTTTTTGGGATCAGTGACGACGGGAAGGATCAGGTGAGGGATGCCGTTATAGCCATTGAGCTCAACGACCTTCGGGTCGATCATGAGAAGTTTCACATCATCGGGTGATGAGCGGAAAAGAAGACTGTTGATAATCGTGTTGACACAGACACTCTTTCCGGAGCCGGTGCTGCCAGCGATCAGAAGATGCGGCATGGAAGAAAGATCAGCGACCACGGGTTTTCCGGAGATATCTTTTCCAAGTACAAAGCTAAGCGGTGCCTTGCTCTCAGCAAATTCCCGACTTCCGATCATATCACGGATCGAGACGATGTCATTGAGCTGTGCCGGCACTTCGATGCCAATCGCCGCTTTACCCGGGACCGCTGCGACACGCACCTGCGAAACAGCTAAGTGAAGCGCAATGTCATCTGAGAGACTTGACACCCTGGAGATCTTCGTCCCCGGCTCAAGTTCCATCTCAAAGCGGTTGACTATGGGACCACGGGTAATACCGAGTACTTTGGCAATTACGCCAAAACTCTCGAGTGTATCCTCTAGTTTTTTTGCTGTTGCAAGAACTTCCTGACGCTCTCTCTCTGCATTTCTCGCGTTTTTTGTTCGAGCACTCAGTAGAGAAAGAGGCGGCTTTTTATAGATAACTTTTTCTTTTTTCGAAAGTCCTTTTTCAATATCCCCTTCTACCTCACGCGTTTCTTCAGGGGTGGGGGTATGTTCTTTCTTATCTGCCTTCGCCGGCGTAGGCGTGACCTGTTCATCCTGAGGTTGTGTCTCCTCTTGCTTCACGAGAGCTCGGTCGTAATCATGGACCGGAATCTCACGCGACTTTGCCGGAGGTTCTTTCAGAAGGAAATCCGGCAGGACACGCGGCTCTTCCGGAAGGATCGGTGGGCCCGGGTCTTTGGCTTTTCGCTTTTGAGACATCTCCTTGCCTTTTTGGGCCACCGACTGCATGTCACGGAAAAATCGGATGATCGAATAGCTCGAGATAAAAAAGAATCCGATGAGCAGGAAAAAAATGATGAGAATCATGTGTCCTACGCGTCCGAGGAACTGATCGATCACATAGCTGAAGGGGCTCCCAAAGAGTCCACTGCTTTTGAGCTGGTAGCCACTGACAAATAAGTTGGTGATGGTCTTTGGCTCTTTGAATGCAGTGCGAATCGTCTCCGCATGCAGAAATCCCGTCAACAGGAGCACACCGAGAAAGAAAAGCATCATCCCACTGCGTACACGGTATTTATGCTTTTCTAAAGAAGGGGCACTTCCGACGAGGACCCATGTAAACAGCATAAAGGGAAGCAGGTAGCCGGCGATACCGAAACTTCCTACAATGCCCTTTCCAAGGACACCTCCAAAGATGCCTGTTGAGGTCGTAAAGACGGAAAAAAGCAAAAAGAGACTCAGCGCCAGCCATAAAAGCAGGCGAATCTCTTTTCTGAGTCCTTCTTTTTCTCTTGGTTTTTTTGTATTTCTTGTCGTTTTTCTGGGAGCCACTTAGACCTCCTGGTTTCTTCCGGTTGAGCCGAACCCTCCCTCTGCTCGGTCGGTTTCATCCAGGGAGTCCGTCTCTTCCCATTCGGCCAGCTCATAGCGGGCGATAATCATCTGGGCGACACGGTCTCCGTCACGAAGAGTGATGGGTTCATGGGAGAGATTGACAAGCGGAATCCGCAGTTCTCCCCTGTAGTCTGAATCGATCGTGCCGATGGCGTTGATCAACGTGAGGCCGTGCCGAATACTCATGCCACTCCTCGGGCGGATTTGTGCTTCCACGCCCGGCGGAAGGCTGATATAGAGTCCGGTTGGAAGGAGACGGCGCTCGAGAGGCTCGAGGGTAATCTCTTCTTCCAGCCAGACACTGATGTCCATCCCCGAAGAACCGCTCGTCTTATACTGAGGGAGCGGGTGCGGGGACTCATTGATAATCTTAACCTTCATG
>CALFKA010000255.1 GCA_937880545.1 uncultured Clostridia bacterium
GTGACTGGAGTTCAGACGTGTGCTCTTCCGATCTGGCGGGGTTTTTGGTCAACTGAGATCCTTTATACCTATCATGATCCCGCTTATTACTAACTCAATTTTGATGGCAGACAGCCTGGCCATTGCCATGACTAACAGGGGTTATGGGGCGAATAAGTCTATGACCATGCTGAAGGAAATGTCCTTTAAAAAGAGTGATGCACTCGTTTTCGTGGGTATGTTGGTGTTTTTGGCTGGATTGATCTTTGTGAGGTTTGTTTTGAAGGGGGGTGTCCTATGAAAGCGATTTATGATGTGATCGTAGCGCAAGCTTTTGGAGATGCTTTTGCCATGCCCTCCGAACAGATGACAAGGGAGCAGATCAAACGATGCTTTGGCTCTATCACTTCTTTGAGGGACGGGCATCCGGAAAATATTGTCACGGGTGATTTAAAACGAGCAGAGGTAACGGATGATACCATCCTCAGCTTGCTGTTGGCAAAGCAGATGATAGATCATAAAGGTCGGCTCGATGCAGCGATCTACATTCAGTATATTGAAGAGTGGATGCGCTCACACCCAACGAGAGAAAATATTATCGGGCCTAGCACAAAAAAGGCGGTGTCGAATTTTCTAAATGGGATGGAGTTAGAAGACTTAGGTCTCATGGGAGAGACTAATGGTGCAGCCATGCGCATTTTGCCCATCGGTATCGTTTATGATTTTCGCAAGAAAAATTTTCTGGAAATGGTCTATGAAGCATCCCGGTCCACCCATAACACAACCATCGCAGTATCCTGTGCTGCAGCAGTCGCCACCTGCATATCGTATGGTGTACGTGGGGGAAGAGATATTCATGAGATGATAGAAGAGGCGAAGAATAATGCGAAGGCTTCCAGAGTGTATGGGAGAGATCTTGGTTATGCAAAGTTTGAAGAGCGCCTGGATATACTTTTTGAGTTGCTAGAGTGCCGGGACAGCTTGGAAGAGAAGCTTCGATTAATACATGAAGGATTTGGTACCAGTTATCAAAGCATCGACTCGGTCACAGCTGCCTTGGCGATAGTGAAACTGACAGACGCTGATGTGAGCGAAGCGGTCGAAATAGCAGCGAACTTGGGAGGTGACACAGATACGATCGCCTCGATGGCGGCGGGCATATGCGCTTCATTACGCGGAATAGAGAGTATAGATCCAAAGGATATATCGGCAATTGAGCAGGCAAATGAGATTGATTTCTCTTATTACGAAAGGGAACTCAGTGTTTACGTGGAGTAGTCGATAGACGGCTGATGTACTCTCGTGGTGTGATAAGAAAAGACCTTGACCATCTGTCTTTGTGAAGATGGTTTTTCTTATAATATGAAACACTTTTTATGGGCTAACATGCTGCTGTGATTTTGCGGATAGAGTGTCTTAAATGTTTAGATTATGGACCTCTGTTCTTAGGTCAGATATCAAGAGAAGGTGCTTTGTGCTAAAATAGATTCATGGATAAAAAAAGAAGGGCCCGCTGGGGTGCCGTTTTATATATACTCGTACTCTTTCAGGTGATCGTACTTAAGAAGGTTCCCTTTTGGAATCTGCGATGGCTACAGGGGTGGAGATTCAGAGGATGGGACCACACTCATCTCGAACTCTTCTTTACGATTGACAACTTCATCTATGCCGTACTCCGGGGAAATATTTCCTGGACATATTTTCTTACAAATATTGTCGGCAACGTGCTGTTGTTTGTCCCCCTGGGGTATCTCCTCATAAGAGGCACGCGGGGAAGATTCTTCGTTGTACTCTTTATGGGGCTTCTTGTGATCATGTTTTTTGAGATAGTACAGCTCTTCAGCGGACTCGGCGTCTTTGACGTCGATGATATCTTTCTCAACATGGTCGGTATTATCATTGGGTACATATTCGCTGCAGGGGGAGGGAGAAAATGAATTACAGAACATTTGGAAGCACCGGTAAAAAAGTTTCGGTCCTCGGATTCGGCATGATGCGTCTGCCACTATTAAAAGCAGACGACCCCTCGTCAATCAATACGAAACAAGCGATGCGTATGGTAGAGGAAGCGCTCGCCGGTGGGATCAACTATTTTGATACAGCCTGGCCTTATCACAAAGGGCAGAGCGAGATCTTTTTGGGAGAGGCGCTCAAAGGCAAACACGATGTCTTTGTCGCTGACAAAGCGCCTGTCTGGGAAATCGAATCCCACGAAGATTTTGAGCGTACTCTCGATGAACAGCTTCGAAAACTTCAAAGAGACCATATCGATTTCTACCTGCTCCATGCACTCGGTCAGGAGCGTTGGGACAACGTCAAGAAAATTGACCTGCTCGAAGCGGTGGTAAAAGCAAAGAAAGCAGGCAAGATTGGTCACATAGGGTTTTCCTTCCATGACACGAAAGATGTGTTCTTGGATATTCTTAACCACTTCGCATGGGACTTCTGCCAGGTGCAGATGAACTACATCGATGTCGATTACCAGGCAACTTTGGACGGCATCCATCAGGCGGCTGCCAAGGGAATGGGCGTTGTCATCATGGAACCCCTGAGGGGGGGCAAACTGGCCACACCCCCTGAGCGGGTCCTAGATGTCCTCGGCAGTGAGAAGAACCCTGTTCAGTGGGGACTCGACTTTCTCTGGAATATGCCGGAGGTGAGCTTACTG
Source organism: uncultured Clostridia bacterium (assembly GCA_937880545.1). Taxonomy (GTDB): domain Bacteria; phylum Bacillota; class Clostridia; order Peptostreptococcales; family Acidaminobacteraceae; genus DUVM01. The sequence continues at coordinate 2,648 of CALFKA010000255.1, forward strand.
CTCAGCGGCATGAGTCATCTAGATCATGTCAAAGACAACCTGGTCTATGCAGGGCAGTCCGCGGTAGGAAAGCTTGGCACAAAAGAACTGGAGACGCTGAAGGAAGCTCGGCACATCTTCCAGACGATGTCGAAGGTGGCCTGCACACGCTGTGAATACTGCATGCCCTGTCCGTTCGGGCTTGATATCCCGGGAATCTTCGATATCTACAATGCGACAGCTCTGGAATCAAAGGAGCAGATGAAGACGCAGTACTATGACCTGCAGAAACAGGCATCGGACTGCACAGAGTGTGGCCACTGCTTCCCGCAGTGCCCACAGTTCATACCAATTCCTGAGGAGATGAAACGCATTACAGACTATTTTGAGAAAGAGGCTTAACTTGGCGAATGAGCGCATGATCCGCCGAATCGCCTACATCGTCATCACATTTCTGGTGGCGCTGGGGTGGTTGCGTGAACTGTTATACTTCATCCCATTTTCACCGACATATGTTACATGGGCGATATTGGGCATGCTTGTCATCGTCGGTCTTGTGTTTGACAAAGCTAGGCTCCCTTATAAACTGCCCCTTTTCTACCTTGTCAGTCAGATTTTCTTCTGGGAGCTGAGCTCGCTTATCCGTCTGCCCGGACTGGCGGCCAGTGCCATGCGTCCGGTCTTTCTGATCCTGCTTCTGCTGATACTAGAGGGGAAGAGAGCGGTACGCCTATGTTGTCCGGGAAGACTTGGCGACCGAGTGCATGTCACCCGCCGTCTACCGGGTTTTCTGGGGAGACTTCGCTGGACGAAACTCTCTCTCCTTGGCGCCGTTGCCCTGTATCTGGGCATGAGTCTTGCCATATGGCTGACCCGCGGAAACGTGGGCAACTTGGCGATGAAGAATCCGATGCAGCTGGCCGATGGACTCTTAAGCGCCGTGATGATTCTTTTTTATCACTTTGTGGGTCCGCTCCTGCTGATTGAACAGCGAGTCGATGAAGAGAGTAGCCGAGTTCTTCTGGTCCTCTTTTTCGCCTTTCCTTTTGCCGGGCTCTTCACAGGAATCGTCTCGCTCATCTACGCCTGGTTTGTGGTGAGAAGTCTTCAGGAGACAAAGGGACTCCTTGCAGCCATCGTGTTGACGCTTGGCTATGCGATGGGCCTTCTCCTGCCACTTCAGAGTTTCCTTCTGTCATGATAAAAAAAGCCGGCGAACCACGGAGGTAGCCGGCGATTTTTCCTTATGATGCGAATGCCGGGTTACCCCTCCATTCGCTTTTTTAATGCCCTTGCCACTCTTTCAAGACCTTCTTCGAGACGTGCTCTGGGGGTGGCGATATTCCATCTCATGAAGCCCACGCCTTCTTTTCCGAACATCTCTCCGCAGTTGAGGAAGATATTTGCCTCTTTCAGGAAGAATCTTCTCAGTTCCGCCTGTGTCAGTCCCAATTCTCTGCAATCGATCCACATGAGGAAGGTTGACTCAGGTTCGATGAGCCGAATAGGGGAGAGGCGTTTTTCTATGAAGTCCCGCAGGAAGGCGAGATTGCTTTGGAGGTAACTCATCATCTCCTGATACCACCCTTCACACTCGCTGAAAGCGGAGATATTGGCGACCACACCAAAGAGTTGGGTCAGGGGGATATCCCACTTATTTTCTAAGTCCAGGTAAAGTTTCTTCTGCTCTTCATTTCGCATATAGATGTAGGCTGCGTGGAGCGCGGCCAAGTTGAAGGTCTTGCCGGAAGAGTAGAAACTCGTCGTAATCTGCGCCGCTTTGTCATTTAGTGTATGAAGAGGGATGTGTTTTCCCTTGAGGATCAGATCACTGTGGATCTCATCACTTAAGATATGCACCTGATGCTCATAACACAGGTCCACGAGCTTTGTCAGCTCTTCTTCATTCCAGACGCGACCCACCGGGTTATGGGGGGAGCAGAGGATCATGTATTTGACATTTTCACTCTTCAGTTTCTCTTCGAGATCGTCAAAGTCCATCTCGTAGCGCCCGTCTTTTAGGACGAGAGGATTGTCAACTCTCTTGAGTTTCAGCTTTTCTATGATGGAGTAGAAAGGGAAGTATACGGGGGGTTGCACCAGCACGCCGTCCCCTTCCTGGCAGTCACATGCCAGCACATGCAGGAGTGCATGGACTACATTTTGGGCGGGAGCCAGAAGATCGGGATTCATGGGGGTGCCGTGGCGCCTTGTGTGCCACTCGGCAAAGGTAGTATAAAAGCGAGGGTCGACGGAAGTATAGCCATAATAAGGATGTGCGGCTCGCCTTCTGAGTGCCTCTACGATAGGCTCCGCCACCGGAAGATCCATGTCCGCTACCCAAAACGGAAGCGTGTCTTCATTCCCCTGCGCTTGAGCGACTTCATACTTTACGCTGAAATAGGGTGTTCTGTCGTCTAATTGATCAAACCTGCTCATTGTTCCTCCTGTTCTGCTATTATTGTAGCATGCTCGTGCTATAATAGCCGAGATCGGAAGAGCGTCGTGTAGGGAAAGAGTGTAGATCTCGGTGGTC